>CALGZA010000051.1 GCA_937934595.1 uncultured Verrucomicrobiales bacterium
ATTTATTCTGAGCCATGTTTTACGAGGTGCTTCATTAGTTGGAATCATGATGGATGGTTTGCCTTTCCAAGTTGGGGTAGAGAATCCAGTTTTGCCCTCTTTGAAGAAGACTTTACAGTTTTCACTTGTACGTCCAAATACCTGACTAATAGTTTTGGTGTTAAAGCACTCAGGAGCGTCATCAAGGAATATGATAGATGAAAGGCTAATGCTGTTATGGAAGGCTTCAGATTCTATGGTTTTTACGTTGGGCCCGATTGATAAAGATACTATATTAGGGCAGTCATAGAATAAACGTTCATGAATTATTTCCAGATCAAAAGGTAGTTTGATGTGGGTGAGAGCGGTACAACCCCAGAATGTGCTTTCCCCGAGTGATGTTATGCTATCATGAAAGTTGATGGTCTTTAAGTGGTCATTTTTGAAGAATACGCCTCCACCCCAAATTGTAGGAGCTCCCTTGAATGTGACAGTGGGGATGCGGCAGCCATAGAAGGCAAATTCGCCTAATTCTTCGACACTGGCGGGGATAGTTAATGATGTGAGGTCTGTGAATATGAAAGCAACATCTTCAATTACTTTTACCGTATTTGGGATGGTGATAGATGTGATTTTTGACCTATTTACGCAATTTGATCCCAAATGTGTGACATTTTTACCTTCAATCTGGGATGGGATCTCTAGGTGGCCAGTGAGGCCTTCGGCGATTTGGATGATGCGGATGGTTTCGCCTTCTGGCTCGTAGGTGAATACGCCTGATGTGGCTGCGTGGAGGGTGGCGGATAGGGTGATGAGTATAGTGGATATGATGTGTGGTATTTTCATGGTTTGGAATTTAGAATTTAGAATTTAGAATTTAGAATTTAGAATTTGGAATTTGGAATTTACTGGGTGGTGGTGTTTGGGATTTGGGTGGGTTGATTATTGTTCGTTTTTTTGTTTGATTTGGATTCGGAAGAATCCTGTGTTGTTGGTGGTGGGAGTGGATGCTACCATTTCACCTGATGATTTTTGTGTCATGGTTAGGTTTGTGGAGCTCCAGTTGTTCAGGGTTGTGGAGTGTTGTGGTGTGTATTCGATGTCACTTCTTCCGTTGAAGAATGTGATTTTTGCGGTGTTGTTTTCGAATTTTATTGTTGGGACGGCTTTGGAGTTGTTCTGGGCTGGGTTTAGGCGGAGTGCGTATTCTGCGAGTAGTGAGACGCCGTCATGGTTAGGGTCTGAATCTAGGTTAGATTCTTCTGGGAGGTTGTGGCTTCTGAGCCAGGATTTAGTTGGGGTTTCGCTGGCGGGGATCATTGCAGAGGGGTAGTTATTCCATGTGGGAGTGGTGAATCCTGTTTTGCCTTCTTTGAAGTATATTTTTAAGTCTGCATGGAGACTATGAAATGATCCGTCTGGGTTTAGGTTAAACGATCCGTCTGGGTTGAAAAAGTTGATTTTTTTTTGGATCACGGTTGGTGCGTCACCGAGGAAGATGATTGATTGAAGTGAGTTACAATATTGGAATGCTGAGGATGAGATGTCAGTAACTGATGGTGGGATGGTGATAGATTTGATGGTATTACAGGTTGAGAAAGCGGCTGTTTTAATGGATTTGAGTCCCCAGGAGAGGTCAACTGATGTTAGTTTTGGGCATTCAGCGAATGCTTGGTTATGAATCTCTTTGACATTTGGTCCCATGGTTACGGAGACTAGGTTGGCGCAGTTGAAGAATAGCCTATCTTCGATGGATTCTAGTTCTCGTGGCAGGTTAATATGGGTTAGCGATGGGCAAGTGAAGAATGTGCTGTCTCCTAGTGATTTCATTCCTGGGAAGAAGTTTATAGTTTTGAGGTGGAGGCATTCATGGAAGACGGCGGTTTCGATAGTTTCGATATTGCCTAAGAAAGTAAGTGATTTGATGTGACTGGCGTAGAAGGCGAATTCCCCGATGTGTTTGACGCTGGGTGGGATGGTGACTGAGGTGATGAGGCTATTGGTGAATGTATCTTTATCTATAAATTCGATAGTGTTAGGGATGGTGATAGATGTGAAGCTTGAGGGGAATGACTTGTTTAGTCCGAATGCTTTGCCGCCACCGAGGTGGGTGACTTTTTTTCCGTCGATGTGGGATGGGATTTCTAGGTGTCCGGTGATGCCTTCGGCGACTTGTGTGATGCGGATGTTTTCACCTTCTGGCTCGTAGGTGAATACGCCTGATGTGGCGGCTTTTGAGGTGATGAGTGATGTAGCGACAATGCAGAATATTACAGTGAGTATGTTCATTGATTAAAGTTTGGACACGATTTATTGAAAATTGAATGTGGGTTATATGAAGTGTGGACGTGTAATCAAGTATATTTTTGTTAATGGGTGTTTGTTTTCAGTGAGTTGTGTGTGATGAAGGGAGGTGAATGTGTATAGAGGTTGAGTGTAGGGATATAATATTGGTCTGTGCTTGCTCATTGTGTTGATTTGTTGATGGTTGGTTTTATGAAACCATATGAGAATTTAGGTGAGGCTAGGATAGATGAGGATACGGTTCTTTCGTTACATAAGCGTGATGGGGAGTTTTATTTGAAGTATAATGGGCATGATTTGATGAGCACTGCTTATACTTATTCTGAGGAGCTTTTAGCGGATGTGGGGTGTAAGGCTATTTTGCCTGATAAGGCGACGCGTCCAGAGAGGCCGAGGGTTTTGATAGGTGGGCTGGGGTTGGGTTTTACGTTGAAGCGGGCGTTGCAGTTGGTGGGTAGTCCTTCTCAGGTTGAGGTGGTGGAGCTGATGCAGCCATTGGTGGAGTGGAGCAGGACGTTTTTGGTGGAGTGTAATGGTCCTTTATTGGAGGATCCTAGGACGTTGATAACGCAGGGGGATTTGTATGATGTGATATCTAATAAGCAGAGTGGTACGTATGATGCGCTGTTGTTGGATATAGATAATACGCCTGATGACCTGATAAAGATGGGTAATGAGAGGATGTATACTCCTGATTTTTTGAAGAAGATTCAGCAGATTTTGAGGCCTGGGGGGCGGGTTTCTTATTGGTTGTCTGAGCCTGATCCTAAGTTTAAGAAGTTACTCGAGAGGGAGGGGTTTGAGGTGGTGGCGCATGCGGCTAAGGCGCATGCGAAGTCGAAGCGGGCCAGGCATTGTATTTATGTTTGTGGGGTGCGGTGATAGGGGGGCGGGTGATGGGTGTTTTTTGCTTGGGTTGATGGTTGATTTTTGGGTTTTTTGCTTGGGTTGTGTTTTTGGGGATTTATTGTGATTTGATGAAGAATATGATGCGTATATTGTTGGGCTTGGTTGTTTTTTTGGGGATAGGTTTTAGTTTGATGGGTTGTGCTGGTGTGGGTGGAGGTGCTGGGGTGCCGGTGCTGGGTAGGGGGGTGAAGGTGGTGGATATGCCTGTGGCTTATGATGATCCGGGGATTTTTAAGAAGTATGATGCTTATGGGGATAGTGAGATGAATGTGAGCTGGACGCGGAAGTTTGATGCGTCTGGTATTTCTTTTAATTCAAAGCGCACGTGTACTTTGATAACTAGGCAGCATGTTGTGATGGCATCACATTATATAAGAAAGGTGCCAGGACTTGTAGTGTTTCATGATAGGATGGGGCGGCGATTGGAGCGGGTATTGGTGGCGGCTCGTCCTGTGCATGGTGACTGTGCTGTGGGTATACTTAATGAGCCTGTGCCTCTGGGTTATAAGGTGTATCCTCTTTTGGCTCCTTATGAGGGGTTGGCTGATAAGTTGAAGGGGGAGTTTGTATTAGTGACGGATCAGAATAAGAGGGTTTTTGTGCATGAGGTGGGGGGTGTGAGTGGTGACCGAATTTTCTTCCGGTTTGATGCGAAGAAGGGAGTTGGTTACGGGAAGGTTCTTATTAAGGGGGATAGTGGAAATCCTTCTTTTATTATGGTGAATGGTGAGCCGGCTCTGCTGGAGACTCATCATACTGGTGGTGCGGGTGCTGGTCCTTTCTATGGGAGTGCGGTGCTTATTGAGAAGATTAAGGCTGCTGTGGTTGCGATGGGGGGTGAGGGGCGGATTAGGTTGGTTAGGTTTTAGGGGAAGGAAAAAGGATAAAGGATAAAGGGTTGGGGGGTATAAAAAAAGCGCATCTTTTTGGATGCGCTTTTTTGTGATGTTGAAAAGATGAGACTGTGGGTTATGACTCTTTGGCAACTACGTTGATAGTGAGAGTGGTGTTCACGTCTTGTGGAAGATTGATAGCGATTTCGCTCTTGCCGCTGGTTTTGATAGGGCTGTCGAGCTGGATTGCTTTACGGTCGATAGTGATACCGGCTTCTTCGAGTTTCTTGTGGATGTCGATGGAGGTGACTGATCCGAATGCTTTGCCACCTTGTCCGATTTCGAGGTCGAAGCTTGGTGAGAATTTCTTGATCTTGGATGCTACCTTTTCAGCTTCTGCTAGCTCTTGTGAGAGACGCTCAGCGCGTTTTGCGTTTAGTTCGTCAAGTTTTGCGCGGTTTTGGTCAGTAGCTTCATATGCCTTGCCTTGTGGGACTAGGTAGTTACGTGCGAAACCTGCTTTAACGGTAACGATGTCAGCTTCGTAGCCGAGGTTGTCGATTTTTGTGCGGAGAATTACTTGTGTAGTAGCCATGAGAAAATTGTTGATTAATAGGATGTGAATTGCTTGTTAGTGTTTAAGTCAAGCGCGTATGGAGGTGAGGGAGTAGAGTGATGAGGGAGAGTAGTCAAGCGAGATTTTTTGTTTTTAGTGAAATCTGATGAGATTTTGTTTAATTTTGGCATTTTGGGCAGTAAAAAGTGGATCTTTGGCCGAGGATGATTTTTTTTATGGTTGATTTGCATACGTTGCAGGGTTGGCCTTCTCTGTCGTAGACATTGAGTTGTTGTTTGAAGTAGCCGGGTTGTCCATTGGAGTTTACGAAGTCCTTGAGTGTGGTGCCTCCTTGATCGATTGATTTCTGTAGGACATCGCGTATTGTATGAGTGAGTGTGGAGAGGCGTTTTTTGCTGATTTTACAGGCTTCACGTTGTGGGTGGATACCAGCGTTGAAGAGGGCCTCGCAGGCGTAGATGTTACCTACTCCGACGACTGTGTGGTTATCCATGATGTGTTGTTTAATGGTTTTTTTACGTGATTTGGATTTTTCTGTGAGGTATTCAGGGGTGAAGTTTTCTGAGAGTGGTTCTGGGCCGAGTTTAGCGAAAAGTGGGTGGAGGTGGATTTTTTGATCAGTCCACAGTACGCAGCCGAAGCGGCGAGGGTCATGGTAACGCATTTGGAGGCCACTGCTGAGGTTGAAGATGACATGGTCGTGTTTTTTTAGATCTTCATCAGGGGATGTGATACGGAGGCTGCCTGACATGCCTAAGTGAATGATGATGTGTTGTTTTTCAGGTATAGCGATGAGGATGTATTTTGCTCTGCGGTAGACGGTGTTGGGCTTTAGTAGCGGGGTGTTTTTGATGTTATATATCTGTTCGCTTACTGGCCAGCGAAGGTTGGGGTTTCTAATAGTAGTGGAGGTGATTATTTTGCCGCTGAGGTGAGGGGCGATTCCTTGGCATGTGGTTTCTACTTCTGGTAGTTCTGGCATAGTAGTGAGATGATGTGTGGGTGATCTTTTTATTAATAGGTTGGGAGTGTTCTTTTGCAATACATGCTTGTGTTTTTATGATTTTAGTTTATTGAGGTTTTATCGATTATGAAATTTATATCACATTTAGTGTTGTTGTCACTTAGTTGCACGTTATTACATGCGGGGATTAAGATTCCTAAGTATGTGCATAGTTTTAAGGATTTAGATAAGGCGAAAGCTGAGGCTGTGGAGAAGTCTAAGCCTCTGGCATTTCTTCATACAGACCCAGCCTCTACGTGAGGACCTTGCAATAGTGCTGCGGAGACAGCATTTAAGAAGCTACGGTCTGTAGCTGTTGTTGTGTTCTTACATACAAAAACTGATAAATATGCCGATTTTCCGAAGGCTGTTCAGACTGGTTTGAGGCATCCAGATTCAGGCAAGTTTATACCTAAGACTGTTTTTACTGATGCTAGTGCAGAGAATTTCTTACTTTGTGTCCGTTATGAATCGTGGAAGAAGGCGTCAAAGACGATGAGGAATATTAAGAAAGTTCTGAAAGAGAAAGAATCTGAGATAGTTGGTTCTGCTAAAGAATCTGAGAAGAAAGTTACAGAAGATAAGGATGAGGATGCTGAGGAAGTTGAATATAGGTTATGGAAAAATGCTTCAGGTAAGAGGATAAAAGCTCATTTCCTTGGGCTTTCAGACGATAAGGTTTCTTTGAGAATGCCTAATGGAAAGTCCGTTAAATATCCAATGAGTAAGTTGAGTTCAGAAAGCCAGGAGCTGGCTAAGTCTCTTTCTGAGGAGATGGAGAAAGCTGAGTAGTAATCATTTAATTTGTTCCAAATTAGTTATCATTTTGATTCTTAAGTTATGAAGAGTTTTTTATTAGTTAGTTTGTTAGCGCTTTTGAGTGTTACCAGTGCTATAGCGGTGAAGATACCGAAGGGTATTTACAGAGTAGCGGATATAGATAAAGCGAGGGCAGCTGCAGCTGAGAAAGAGGTGGCTGTGGCTTATATTTTGTTTCCTGAGAAGATTAAGATAAGCTGACCAACTTGCAGTGGCACTGTCAGTTCGACAGCAATTAAAGCGCTGAAGGGGATGAAGTCTTATGCTAGGGTGGTATTTGTGGATCAGTCTGAGAGACGCTCTTTATCTTCAGATATTTCTAAGCAAATAGATACTGCTGGTAATACTTTTCCTTTGTTGGTCTTCTTAACGCCTGATAACAAGACTAACTTGGGATCTTTTAATCATGTTAGTTTACGTAATCAGAATTATAAGAAAATTTTTAGGGATCTTAAAAAGAAGATCAAGGCTGCTAAAAAAGAGGGAGCGCTTAAGAGTGTAGGGTCAGTGGAGTCATCCGATGATGAGGATTCCGATGATACAGATGGTGCTGATTCGGATACAGTGGTTATTTCTGATCCTGAGTTTAAGAACTGGAAGAGTGCTAAGGGTAAGATTATAAGGGCTAAGCTATTGAAGTTTGATGGTGAGACTTATTATCTGAAGTCGCCTAGGGGAAGGGATTTTAAGGTTACTGCAGATGATTTAGATGCAGATACTGTTAAAATGGCGGATGAGATAGTGAGCGCTAATAAGAAGTAGTTTTAACGATTTGATCTCTTAAGAGGTTTTATATATTTATTTGAAGCTCGGTGTTCAGTGAATGGGCACTGAGTTTTTTTGTTTCTTGGTGTATTTTTGTCTTCGCTGTTGATCTGGATTAACAGTGGTTTTTAGGGGGGATTTTAGTAGAGCTGATTTTTTGAAGTGCAAAACAATCTATCAAGATTAGCTTCGTTATTCGTCAGTTGCATAGTCCACTATTCGCTTTCCTCTTGCCTTGCTACTCTTGCTATCTTGTTGCTATCAATCCATTCTAACAGTTCAAATGGTATAAGATTAGTTTTGTTAGGCGTTAATTGTATTTAGCTCTTAGCTTCTGCTTTGATTTTTTCTAGTTCTTCCCAGCGGGTGTAGAGTTTAGATACGTTTTCTTTGGCTTCGTTTAGTTGTGTCTCGAATTGTTGCCAGTCGTTTGGGTGTTCGTTGTAGAAGTTTGGGTGGATGATGATGGCTTCTTTTTTGGCGACGTCTTCTTCTGCGGCTAGGATATCGTCTTCGATGGTTTCTAGCTCACGTTCTTCTTTCCATTTGAGTTTTCTTCCTGTTTTTTTTGGCTGAGGGATATCGGTTTTGGCGGTTTTGAAAGCTGCTTCGCTGATTGCGTTTTGTTTATCTCGTTCGGCTTTTTTCTCGAGGTAGTAATCATATGATCCATCTTGGAAGTGGAGGTCGCCGTTGTTTTCGAATGCGAGGATGCCGGTGCAGACGCGGTTGAGGAAGTAGCGGTCGTGAGAGACGACGAGTACGGATCCTGAGAAGTTTACGAGAGCTTCTTCGAGGAGTCTGAGGGTGTTTAGGTCTAGGTCGTTTGTTGGTTCGTCAAGTACGAGGACGTTGCCGCCGCGTTTGAGGATTTTTGCTAGTAGCACGCGTGAGCGTTCACCTCCTGAGAGGAGTTCGATTTTGGTATTGATGCGGTCGTCATCGAAGAGGAATCTTCTGAGGTAGGCGCGAAGGCCGATGGTTTCTTCGCCGATGGTGACATTTTGAGTTCCTTCGCCGACTTCTTCGAAGATTGATTTTTGGTCATCGAGTATGAGTCTTCCTTGGTCTACGAAGTTGATATCTGCTCTGGCACCGATCATGACTTTGCCGGTAGCTGGTTTTAGTTCGCCGAGGATGGTTTTTAGAAGTGTGGATTTACCCATGCCGTTTTTACCAACGACTCCGATTCTTTCACCGCCTTCGAGTTTGAAGTCTAGGTTTTTGAATAGGATTCTGTCTCCGATGGAGTAGGATATGTTTTCGCATTCGACTACTCTGTTAGAGAGCTTTGGTGCGGGTGGGATGATGAGTTCGATGTCTAGTTCTTGTTCTGGAGCTTCTTGGTCTTTTATTTCGAAGTATTTGTCCATGCGGTCGCGTGACTTTGTGCGGCGAGCTGATGGTCTGCGGCGGACCCATTCGAGTTCTTTTTTAAGGAAGCGTTGGCGTTTATGTTCATTGACTGCTTCTGCCTCCATGCGTTCTGCGCGGGTGATCATGTAGTCTGTGTAGTTACCTTCGTATGCGATGCATTTACCGCCTGATATTTCTACGATACGGTTTGCGATTCGGTCTAGGAAGTATCTGTCGTGTGTGACGAAGAGGCAGCAGCCTGTGTAGCGAGAGAGGAAGGTTTCTAGCCATTCGATGGAGCCTGTGTCTAGGTGGTTGGTGGGTTCATCTAGGATGAGGAGTTCCGGCTGTCCGAGGAGTGCGCGGCAGAGAGCGACGCGGCGTTTTTCACCTCCTGATAGAGTTGAGATGATGCGGCTGGTGTCTGGTGCGTGGAGGTTGGTGAGTAGTGAGCGAGCGCGAGACTCTAGGTTCCAGCCATCGAGGTGGCTGATGAGGTCCATGAGTTCTGCTGCTTTGTTTGAGTCAGCGGGGAGGCTCTCGTATTCTGAGATCATGTCCATGACGTCTTGAGCGCCAGTAAGGGTGGCGCTGAGGACATTGGCTTGCTCGTCTAGTTCGAAGTCTTGGGGGAGGTAGCCTACGCGTAGTCCGCGTTTGACTGAGTATTCTCCTGAGTCTGGTTGTTCGACTTGGGCGATGATTTTTAGGAAGGTGGATTTCCCGCAGCCATTTCTGCCGACGAGTCCGATGCGTTCATTTTCGTGAATGGCCAGGGTGGCTCCGTCGAGAACGGTTTGTGATGAGTATGAGACGCAGAGTTCTGAGGCGCTTGCTATGGATATGGACACGGTAGTGAAGAAAGAGTTTGGGTTTTAGCTTTAGCTTGGTGGAGGGTTTATGGGTATTTGCTTACACTTGTTGTTGGGTGATGGAAAGGGAATTAGCTGATATTATGGGTATTGGGGTGTTGTTCTGTTTTTTAGGGAGCATGAGGCGGCTGTTTTCTGTGAGGTATTATGCTTTGTGTTTTGCTGTTGAGAGGGATGGGGGATTTTTTATATGCGTTATACGTCTTTGATGCGGCTTGTGTTATTTTTGTACTATGCCTTCTGGGGAGAGAGGCTACTCTGTTACGGATTCTTTGGATGTAGTTTATGGTGGGTAGCGTGTTTATGGTAAGTGTGTTACTGGTGATTTTTTTGAAAGTATTTTATTTTTATGACGTTTATAAACTATATGAAATTAATATTTGCTTGTCTAATAGGGCTCTCGGTATCTGGTTTACTTTATGCTGATGAGGTTACTGATATCAAAAAGGAAAAAAGAAAATCTGTAGAAAAGGAGTTTTATTATTATGGTCCGCATGGAGGGGATGGCTGTAATGAATATACAATTACTAGATCTAAAGATGGAGACATTATAGGAGTGGAGCGGCAGATGTCTGGTTGCACTTGGTCTCAGACTCTTACTTATAGCTATAATGATGGGTACTTAACTAAAATAGTGAGCGAATACTGTGGCTTGACAGGAGAGCTACGTAAACCAGATGGTACAATTTTAGGTGATAATGAAGATGTGGAGGAAGAGGATGAGGATGCTTTAGTAGCAATCTGGAATACTTGTGTTGAAGTTTTCAAGATAGAGGGAAGAGAGATTAAGCGGGTTTCCATTAAGTGCATGGATTCTGATACTGGTAAGCCAGTAAAAGCGGGTTTCCGTTACATACCACTTATTGGTCACTGGGCTTCTGTGTATGAAATACCACTTACAGGGCCTCATAAGTTGTTAAAAGGGGTGAGTGGTTGGCGAAAGAGAGCTCCCGAAGATGATTAAAAATCGACCGTGGTTGATTGATCTGTATTGTTTTGTGGCTTGAGTGCAACAGTGTTTAAAGAGACCTCAGTGGTTATGTTAGATTTTATGTATTTGGTTATGCTTTTTTTATTATGAGTCTCTGAGGGGTGGGCTTGTTGGGTTGTAATTATTCCAACTGAGCCTGACGCTGGGGTGAGGTGATTATTGGTGCGTGATTTTTTGTGGTATGGGCGGGTGCTGATGGGCGGTGGCTATCGTGCTTTCGGCGGTGTTGTTAGCTTCTATTTCTAGTGGTGCGTTTGCGTAGCCGAGCATCATGGTTTCTGTGAGGTAGAGCTTGAGGAAATTCCAGAGGCTGCTGTGGCGCTCGTATTGGTGCGTGTGGACGAGCTCGTGAGCGATGAGGGATTTGTTATTGGCGTGAAGTTGCCTGGTGTAGATTCCGTATCTCATGCACATTCCTGAGGCGTTGCCAGCAGGGAACCCTAGTTTCTGTATGATTTTTTCTATGAAGTGAGGGATGGGTGTGGGGATTCTTTTTAGGCTGAGGATTCTGATTTTATGGGGGTGTGTGATGCCGATTTTTTTAGCCCAGTTGATTTCTGTGTCATTGAGCTTGCGTCCGTATCGGAGTGCGTTTTTTTCGTGATACCTCACCCATGCCATCACGAATGGTAGCATGATGAATATGGATGAGGTGATGAGTATTTTACGGATCAAGTTGGTTATACCACCTCTAGCAACGCAATGGGCTATTGGTTTGTTATTAGATGGCTGGTGATTTGGCGATGCATGCATTGTTAGAAGCTGGGATCTTTTGTTTTATACCAGCGTAGCCATTCAGAAGTGGAGGGCTCACCACTTCATTCATCTGCCTTGCTCTGGAAGAGAACTTCTCTGGGTAATCGCCCATTTTGTTTCTAGCAATGGTATTACTTGAGTTGTGCTTTTTGTTTGGCGTTTGCTTTGAGGCGAAGGGCATTAAGTGCGATGAAGCCTGTGGCGTCATTTTGGTTGTATGCTTCTTCTTTGCCCTCTGCAGCGCCTTCCATGGAAGCGACGTCTTCATCGTATAGTGAGAGTGGTGACTTGCGTCCTGCTTGGAGGCAATTTCCTTTGTATAGTTTGAGTCTGACTTCTCCTGTGACGGTACGTTGTGTGCTGGTGATGAGGTCTTGTAGTGCCTCGCGTTCTGGAGCGAACCAGAAGCCATTGTAGATGAGCTGGGCGTATTTAGGGATGAGTGAGTCCCGGAGGGCTTGGGCTTCTCTGTCAACGGTGAGGGTTTCTAGGTCTTGGTGTGCTGCGAGGAGTATGGTTCCGCCAGGGGTCTCGTAGACGCCGCGGGATTTCATGCCTACGAAGCGGTTTTCGACGAGGTCGACTCTGCCGATGCCGTGTTTACCGCCGAGAGCGTTTAGGACGCGCATTACTCCGTATGGGTTTAGTAGAGTGTATCCGTCTTTTTCTCCTGTGGGTGTGACATCGCCTAGATCTGTAATTAGCTCGTTGAGTCCTTCAGACATCAGTCCGATGACGTCGCCTTTTTCATAGAGGAACTGGACGTATTGAGGAGTGTCTGGGGCGTCTTCTGGTGAGACGGAAAGGACGTACATGTCTTTATCTGAATCTCCTGTGGCATCGTGCCAGGTGTCTTCCATGGCACCTGCCTCGAATGAGATGTGGAGTAGGTTTCTGTCCATGGAGTATGGTTTTTTCATGGATGCTTTGACTGGGATGTTGTTGGCTTCCGCGTATTCGATCATTTCTGCTCTGCCAGGGAACTGAGCTCGGAATTCGTCATCTCTCCATGGTGCGATGCATTTGATGTTAGGTGCGAGAGCGGCGACTGAGAGCTCGAATCTGACTTGGTCATTTCCTTTACCTGTGGCGCCGTGTGCGATGGCGTCAGCGCCTTCTGCGATGGCTACGTCTACCATGCCTTTTGTGATGCATGGGCGAGCGATGGATGTGCCTAGGAGGTAGCGTCCTTCGTATAGGGCGTTGCCTTGGAACATGGGGAAAATGAAGTCGCTGGCGAATTCTTCTTTGAGGTCGCCGATGTAGCATTTTGATGCACCAGTAGCTAGAGCTTTTTCTTCTAGTCCGTCTAGTTCTTCAGCTTGTCCAACGTCTGCGCAGTATGCGATGATTTCTGCGTTATATTTGTCTTTAAGCCATTTGAGTAGAACGGATGTGTCTAGGCCTCCTGAGTATGCGACTACGATTTTCATGTTGATGTTTGTGGGTTAGATTTTTGATGGTTTGATTTGTTGTGGAGTTAAGGGGGAAATTTATCAATGAGCAAGGCTAGAGTCAGAGAAACTGTGGTGATTTTTTGGTGTTGAGCTCATTTTTTTCTAGAGAAGTAAATCAAGATGTGCTTTTTCTTTGATAGTGAAAATTTTTGATACAGATAGTGTGAAGGAGCATAATGGGGAGTTGGTGTATGCCGATGTGAATGATGCTGATATGAAGAAGCTTTATGAGGAGGCTGCATGGATGGAGAAGGCGCGGCCTTGGGTGAACATGATTGATATTAATACTTTTGTGATAGTGAATCCGGAAAATGGTGAAAAGCAGCTGGCTTCTGTGATGGGGCGTGCTGGTCAAGTTTTTGGGCTACATTTGTATCAGTTAGATGAGGGGGTGCGCTGGTTTTTGAAGAGTCAGTTGCAACATAGTCATTTGAATTTATTAACTCATGAAGGTATTTATGATCAGAGGGTTATTAAGTTAGAATTATTGGACATAAGTGAGGTGGAGAATTATGACATTGAGTTAGAGGAAAGATATGGTTCTGCAAGTATGGGTGTGGACTTTAATAAGGATATAGGAGGGGTTTCATGTGTGGCTATGCGTAATGTGGTGCCGGGTTCTCCTCCGTGGCATGTGGGTGAGCCAGAGGCTAGGCGATTGTTAGATGGGATGCATCTGTTACATCGTTTTCATGAGAAGGAGATGGATGAATATGACTGGGCTGTATTTCTTCCAGAGTTTGAGGGTGATGAGTTATCTGTAACATTGCCAACATTTACGTTACCTGAGAGTAAAAGGGATTCTAACAAACGTGATGATGCATCTGAGTGGGAGCTTACGATGGAGAAGTGGGTGCTTCCGGGTGCGAAGGAGCTCCAAGCGGTTCCGGATGATGAGTTATTTATAGCTCGTGTGAAGGAGCATGGTTTGGAGTCCTCAGAAGTTTGGGAGGTAGGGGCTGTGTTTCTTCCTTCTTCGGTGGTGAGTGAGGGTAAGCCTTGCTATGGGGTGGCAGGTATTATGGCGGTTGTTAGTAATGGGATGGCTGGTGGTTTGACGGTGGAGCCATCTGCGAATTGTCGCTATACATTGATTCGTAGAGTTATTGAGAAATCAGCTAATAGCTTAGGTTACTTGCCTGGAGAGATCCGTGTGGGGAGTCCTGTAGCAGAGGGTGCGCTGGCAAGTATGGGTGAGAAGCTAAATATTAAGATTACGCCAGTTCATGACCCTGAGGGGATGGAAGTATTTAACGAAGTTGTATCTAGTTTGTTAGAGTTACCGATGTTTAGTGAATAGAATTTGGAATTTAGAATTTGGAATTTGGGATTTGGGATTTGGGATTTGGGATTTGGGATTTGGGATTTGGGATTTACTGGGTGGTGGTGTTTTTTTTGTTAGAATTTTATGTCGGTGGTGTGTTGAAGGGTTAGCCATTTGCCCATTTTCTTTTGGATGATTTTGAAGTGGTGGCGCTCTTCTGGTGAGATGAGTGAGATGGCTTGGCCAGGGGTTTCTGCTCTGCCGGTGCGCCCGATGCGGTGAATGTAGTCTTTTGGTGAGCGTGGGAGCTCGTAGTTGATGACGCAGGGAAGTGCTGGGATGTCTACGCCGCGGGCTAGGAGGTCAGTTGTAACGAGGATGCGGGTTTTGTTGTTTTTGAAGTCAGTTAGTGATTGGTTCCGTGTGGCCTGGCTGAGTTTTCCGTGGATGGAGTCTGCTTGGATTTTGTTGCGTCTGAGTTTGTCTGCGATGTGGTCTGCTTGGTAGGCTGAGGAGGTGAAGATGAGTGTTTGTTGGAGGTTTTCTGAGTTGATGAGGTGGCGTAGGAATGGGCCTTTGCGTTCTGGTTCTATGAGGTATGCTCTTTGCTGGATGAGGTCGATGTGGTCTTCTGGTGAGGCTATTTTTATGGTTGTGGGGTTGTTGAGGATGATTTGGTTAATGGCGCTGAGGTCATCGCTGAGGGTGGCTGAGAAGAGGAGGTTTTGGCGTTTTTTTGATGGAGGGAGTTTGTTGAGGATGGCGTCTATTTCTTCTTTGAAACCTAGGTTTAGCATTTTGTCTGCCTCGTCTAGGACGAGGGTGGTGACAGCGGTGAGCTTGACGGCATTTTTCTCCTCAAGTTCGATGAGTCTTCCTGGGGTGGCGATGAGGATGTCTACGTTACGGATGGCTTGCATCTGTGGATTTATGGCGACACCTCCGAATACGGCTAGTGATTTGATGCGGTCTGGAAGGGTGGTGATGAAGGATTCAAATACGCTGCGGACCTGCTGTGCGAGCTCGCGTGTGGGGACGAGGACTAGGGTGCTGGGGCCGATGCTGTGCGTATTTTTTATGGCTTCTGGTAGGAGGATTTGGTGTAGGATGGGGAGGACGTAGCTGGCGGTTTTTCCTGATCCTGTCTTTGCGATGCCGAGGAGGTCACCGCCGGAGAGAATGGCGGGGATGGCTTGTGACTGGATGGGGTAGGGGGATTTGAAGTTTAGAGTTGCTGCGGCATCTGTTAGCGATGGATGGAGGTTTAGAGATGAGAATGACATTTTTTTGATGAGTGAATGGTGGATGGTTTTTATTTTGGGATGGTGGCAGGTATTTTGTGGAATGCGATGCCTTTTATTGGTGGTGGATGGTTGGTGGATGAGGTTTTAGATTGCAGGGTGGAGGTTTTGAGTCTAAGTTGTTTGTATGAAACTATTTACCTTCTGTTTATTACTTGTTTTACCTTTGGTATCTTCTGTGTCTGTGGCGGAGGATAGGGTTGGCTCGGTGGGGGATGTTTCTGTGTTGGGTAAACAATTACAGAAGGATTTGCAGGGTCTTTATCTTAAATTGAAAAAGGCTGATAAGGGAGGGAGGTCTGGTGCTAATTCACCGCAGAAGAGGTTGATGACTTCTATGGAGGTTTATAATAGGAAGCTTTCTGAGCTTTATAGGAGCGCTGAGAAGAATAAGGTATTCACTAGAGCTGAGTGGGAGGGTCTTGGCTCGTTACTGGAAAAGGTGAGGGTGAATACTTCTCTGAAGGCTGCATCTAGTGATGATGTTTTGTTGATGAGGGTGAGGTCTTGGCTGAGCGATGCGCGGAGTTTTGGGAGTCAGTCGGAGAAATATGCAAAGAGGACCTCAACTCATGGCTCGCCAAGGCAGAAGGTGAGAGGTGAGCAGCCGCGAGCGGTTATGGCTCATATTGGTGGAGTAATGCATGGTGGTAACGGCATGGTGGTAGAGGATTTTTCACTGGGTTTGAATACGAGGCAGGACAGGATTGATTTTGTGGAGCGGTTGACGAGGATGAGGGCTGCTGAAAATAGGATATTATCTAGGGGTTATACTACACCGGGTGGGTATCCGAGGAATTACCCTGCAGCTTATATTTATGGTAATGGGTCGTTTGGTAATAGGTCTGGGCTGGGTAGGAGGGATTCTTTGGTTCCGATTTATAATAGGCAGAGAAGGCCTGTTAGGAGGGTGGCTCCGAGGGTTAACATTATTGTTAGGTGATGGGGGGGTGGTGAATGGTGAATGGTGAATGGTGAATGGTGAATGGTGAATTTGCTTGGGTTATTGTTGGTTTTTCCAGGTGTTGAATTCTTTTGGGTGGAGTTTATAGCGCATGATGTTGCCTATGTGGAGGCTTTCCAGTTCGCTGGCTATTAGGATTTGGAATAGCTTATGCTCGTTTTTTTGGATGAGTTGATTGGCTTGTTCTTGGATGTGTTTTTCTGCTGCTTTTGAGGTTAGGTTGTTGCGGACTATGTCTCTGATGGTGTCTTTTATTTGGTCACGGTATTTGAATTTGAATGGGTCTGGCTCACCGAGCTGGTTTCTGAGGACGGAGTAGCGCGCACAGGAACGGCGGTATGCCCAGATGAATAGGTCTCTGAGGTATTCTATTTTGTTTTGTTCATATACGGCTAGGTTGGCGCATAGGTAGTCTTCTCTATCGACATCTGTGAAGGATAGAGGGCAGAGGTTTTGCATAACCATGGGAATGTTTGCGACGAGGCGTGAGGTGCGTTTATTTACATCTTCAAAGGCTTGGAGGTAGGGGATGTGGACCATGACGAAGAATGAAGCTTCCATGGGGTCTTTTATCTTTCCTGCTTTGGTGATGATTTGGCGGAAGTGTTCATCGATTACCTGTGGGATCTCGAGGGGCATGTAGACGGATCCGCTGATGCCTACGGCGCAGTCTCTGATGCTGCCGCAAGCGTTTTGGTTTGAGATGAGATTGTCTGCTAGGAGAGCGTGGAGGTTACAGATGGTGTAGTGATTAAAGCCGATCTCCTGGGACTGATCTGCGAGCATCTCGATGGCTCCTTTATGGTTCAGGATCATTTGTGCTTCTTTGGTGTTTTTCCCGTCTGCGGTCACGCCATGTTCTAACAGCTTAGCTGTTTCTATGAGTGAATAGGTGTTCCCTTCTAGGCGGCTGGAGTTCCATGATAAGTCGATGAGGAGGCGATTTAAGATATGTCTTAAATAGGTTCCTGCGGGTAGGTTACCGGGTCCGAGAGAGCCTAGCTCAGTTAGTTCCTGTCTGGTCTTTTCTGGGAGGTAGTATGTCTGGTTAGGGATATAGCTATTGAGGAACTCAGGATTATAGCCGACTGGGGTGCGTGTTGATAGTGGGCGTTGGATAGCGTTCTTAAGCATTAGTGATTCTGGGCTGAGAGCGCTGCGGAGGCTGCCATCGGTTATGTATTCAACGGGTTCCTCATGTAGATCCAGTGGGGCAATGTATTCTTGGCGAGTTACGTTATTTGGCGTGTATTTTTTAGCAAAATACTTGCGGCCTCTGCCATCGCCTAGGTAGGTGATTTCTTCTTTTTTTAGGAGTTCTTCGAGTCTACGTTGAAGGGTTCTTTTACTGTATTCGTTGATCTTGAGCTGCATGAGCTCGCCTACTGAAATTCCGTTTTGGTGATTTCTGATGATGGAAGTGAGGTCGTTAAGCTCAGAGATGTTTATTCTTTTTGGCATGATTATTTGTTTATCGTGCCAATTGAAGTGTTTTAGTGACAAAAAGTCAAATTAATTTGACGTTATTTTGTTCTGAGTAATCTTAATACTAAGACTTTACCTATGATTTATGAGATATTTTATGAGTTAATATAATATATCAGATATTGCTTTCTACCTGAGTGAGTTCAGGGATTCCGCATGATTTGAGATATTCACGAGTTTTACTGTAGAAATTGGGATTACGTGTAATGTCTGACTCTTCACCTTCTGGAATAAAGACTACCATTCCTTGCCTAGCACGGGTTAAAATAACTCGGTATGCATTTCTCAGATAGAGCTGGTCGATGGGCTTATTTATATTTTGCCACCTAGAGCCTCTGAATGAATAGTGTTTCCAAGCTTGCTCATCTCGTCTTAGGTCTGCATCCCAAGCGACTATAGTCCAGTCAAGCTCAAGTCCTTGAACGTCATATTGACTTGCTGATAGCTCTAGAAAATTTGATGATCTGATGTCTTGGGGATCATTAAGAAACCAATGTTCAGGTTCAACAGACAATTTCATCTGAATGCCATAAGGTACTAGTCTTTTAGCATGAGAGCTAGCTATAATACCGCTGCGCTCATTACCTCTAGTTTTTTCTTTAACCCAGTTTTTAGCAGCTAAAATACTCGAGGTGAAATAGATAGGGTAACTAGTTAAGACTACTTTTGAGAGCTTTTTGGCTTCGTCTGAGTCACCTGAGATAATAGAGTTGATATAACAGGATAGTTTTTCTGCACGAAATGATCGGAGTGAAACAGATAAGTGTAAGTCTGGTTTCTTTTCAGCACCAGTTGGAATCAGCGCTGCCATACTGTGATCCAAAAGATATTCTGAGCTGTCGATGTATGGAGAATAGTAAGTTTTCCAGTTATGATCGCTTTCTTTGATTGCCTTGAACCATTCTGGTAGACCAGCTTCACCGTCATTGATTTCTTGACCTCCGCCCACTAAAGCTATTACGACACACCAATCTGGATGTCTTCCCATTACATCAATTAAAAATCTGGGCTCAGATTGATCAAAGTTCTCAACTCCTTTTTTTGCTTTCATGAACTTGGATGCTTTTTCCTTAGTCCAAGCTCTCTGAGCTTCATCAAAAATCACAATTTGGTCACTAGGCGCATTATCATCAATTAGATAGTCATCTCTGAAATGGTGGATGTTTTGAATGAAAGCTTTTGTCTGTCTTTCTGCAGCTTTTATAGATAATCCTTCACGTTTATTTTTATCCATAGCTAATGCTTTTTGGAGAACGGTTACCAGCGGTCCATTTCCTGACAAGAAAGTAGAGTGTTGTTTCTCTTCGGCTTTCATTAGTGATGTGGCAATATTTAATCCAGCAAGTGTTTTGCCAGCTCCTGGAACGCCAGTTACAAAACAGATAGATTTTTTTCTGTGCTTTTTTGAACTAGCGATAATATCTTCGATGCATTTACAGGTATGGGACAGGTTTGTTGCTGATGCATCACTCCTTGATATTGCTTCAACGTTATGATCTTTATATAGAGTTTTAGCCGCTTCAATAATTGTCGGCGTTGGCTGGTATGATGATTCAGCCCATAAGGCGGGATCTATAAGTTTGCTTTTGTTTTCGATAGAATGGATTATTGAAGTTAGGTTTTTGCCAGAGCTTAGTTGGCAATTAGAGATTAGATCGTCGGCTATTCTGAGCTCATTTGAAATATCAGATGCATTCGTGGACACTAATATTGGTATGATTGTGGAGTCATGGCTTTCTTTATGAAAATTCTTTAAATCTAATGCGTAATCCACGACTTGTCTTACATCAGCTGGAGGGTAGAGCTTAGATCCTACTTTAAATTCTATTATGAAAATAATATCTTTATATATCAAAATAACATCGCATCGCTTACCCATTCTGGGAATAGAGTATTCAAAATAAAGATGCCCTTCTGTCAGGCTGGACAGGTTTTTTTTGAGGGATGTAATCTGGATACGCCATGCATTTCTTTGTTCGAGAGTTAACTCGAATTGGTTGCACTCGGCTAGACATCCAAGAATTGATTCACTATCTGCGTCAAAAAAACTTTTTAAATCAGATGAATAGTAATAGCGATTATTCATTATTTAACAGGTCTGCGATGCAGACGTTTAGGGCTTTTGCAAATATGACTACTTCGTAATCATAAACTCTACGTTGTTTGGTTTCGATTTTTGCGATGGCAGCGCGATCTATATCTAGGCCTAGGCTTTGGACTTTTGCTGTCAGCTGCTCTTGAGTAAGAGCGGTTTTTTGAGAGCATCGAATTTTAGCTATTTGTGGTCCACAAATATTTTTTTCAGCATTCATGTTCTAAATTAGAACATATAGTTGATTTTTTTTGTTCTGTATTAGAACAAAAACGTATTGAAAAATATTATGAACGAACGAAGCAGGGATAAACAATTTGATTTTGATGAGAGTGAAATAGAAGTCGTAGCTGATTTAATAGAGGAGGGTAAGAGTAATTTGCAAAGAGGGTTGGCTGGGTATCATGCTGGTGAATCATTGATGGAGGCTACTGATTATGGTAGTGAAGCGGATGTAGAATATATTTTGGAACTGTATCAGAACCTATTAAAGAAGCTTACTAGACTAAAAGAACGTCTTCAGCGAAACGATGTGAGGTGCATTGCTCAAGAGAATATGTTTAGGCCTGAAGAAACTGTTCATATTTATCAAGTCAGGGGTGAGTCAATAGATCGAATTGTTTATGTGCATGAAACGAGGCATAGTGCATTTCTATTCTATCCGACACTAGAGTTGTTGACTAAAATGTATCTAAATGGTCATGAGTCTGAGATTAGATATGAATCCGAAACCGCAATGGAACATTTTATGCATTATTGGCGAGGATAGCTTTACATTACTTAGTTTCTAATTCATTCGAGTGTCTGCCTGGGAAGTTAAGTATTTCTTGTTATCGCCCCAGCCAGTGGCTTGCGTTTTGCTTGTTTATTATGTGCAGATGCGGGGCAAGGTAGAGAAGGTCGACATTTTTGTCGGCAGGCGGTTTGTTTGCTGCACTTTAGCGTAAACTAGGGTTGGTTTTGGTGCGACCTCAGAGTTCCAAAGAAGTCTTTTGATTATGATGGCATCAGCTTGTCTGGTTGAAGTAGTTTCTGGTTATGAAGAAACATTGTATGTATTGTGGGACATCCTCATTTAGAATTTGTTTTTTTTGGGGCGGGAGGAGGTGTTTTTTGCTTGGGTTGATGGTTTGGGGTGGTTATTTTAGTTGTTTTATTGAGTGGGGATCTGGGGATAGTTTAAGTTGTTTGAGTTTGTTAGTGGGTATGGCGGAGTTTGACCAGATTTCTATGGTTTTGTTTTTGATGAATATGTGGCTGCAGTTTAGTTGCTGCTTTATGGATTTTCTGAGAGCTTCATTAGGATGGTAGGTGTTTACTTTGGTGCTGTTTTCTTTTGCTTTCAGGGTTATTAAATATTTGAAGGCTGGTTCTGAGATGATTTGAATTGTCCATACCTTTGATGATACAAATAGCCAGGGGGACTACATTCGGGAAAAATTAAGCTTTCAACAATTAAGGCTTGTACAATGTATTTACATAAGCATGATGAACGAATGCCTAGAAACCCAAATGCAATCAATTATTCACGCAAATTTCCCCAAAGTATAAAAGCT
>CALGZA010000052.1 GCA_937934595.1 uncultured Verrucomicrobiales bacterium
TATCAAGATTAGCTTCGTTATTCGTCAGTTGCATAGTCTACTATTCGCTTTCCTCTTGCCTTGCTACTCTTGCTATCTTGTTGTGCTGTCAATTCATTCTAACAGTTCAAATGGTATAATTGCTTTTTAGAGGGTATTTTGGTGCGGGGTATGGTCAAAGTTATTATAGGATGATTTTGTTTTGTTGGGTAAAAAATGTTGGGCAACAAATGGGGAGGTCATTGCGGATAGGAGTGCACTGTAGTTTAGTTTAAATGAGATTTCGTTACCGACTTCTATAGCTTTTGCGGAGTTACTGACGTCCATTATAAGGTGGTCGCTGCTTGTTGCTAAGATTTGTAAGTCTGAGGGAGGAGTTATGCCTTCAGGGTCTATGTCTTGTCTGCCAATAGCTAGAATAGCTTGCTTGGTAGTGCCTATTTTGTGATTACGATTGATGGCTTCACCGAAGGCGGCTTGGCCAATATTTCCCCATGGCTGGGAGGGTTTGTTTTTGAGCTCGATGACTTCAGCCACTAGGTTTATAGCGTCTGGATATAGGCCTTTTAGGGATTTCCGGTTTAGAGGGTTACATCCAAGAAGCAGGGATTCACCGAGTCTTAGGTTGTTGATACGTCCGGTATTAGCGCCTTTGTTAAGAGCCCATTGTAAATTTGCCGAGTTTCCTCCTGAAACGATTTTTACTATTGGTCCAAAGATGGAGTCGATAGTGTCTGCTATTTTAGAAAGCTCTGACATGTTGTTTGTGTCAGGGATAACTCCACTTCGGCAAGCTAGGTTGGCACCGATGCCGATGAAAAGAATGTTTGGTAGTTTTAGAATGGTGCGAATGGTTTTTTCTAGTGCGTTTGGCATTATTCCTTCTCTGAGGTCACCGAGCTCGACCATTAGTATGATTTCATGGATGCGTTTGGCTTTCTGTGCGGCATTGGAGAGCTTACGGATTACGCTAAGCTCGGAGTTAAAGCTTATTTGTGTATGAGCTACTACTTGATCCACCTGACTGAGCATGGGTGTGCGTATGAGTGTGAATGGTGTTTTTTTTCTTATGTTTTTAAGCGTGATGATGTTTTCTATTCTTGAATCTCCTAAATCGCGGACACCGGCTAGTAGCCAGGTGTTAGCTATATCTGTTGATCCAAGGCATGCTTTGGTTACGCCGGTTACGCTGATTCCTTTTTTTTCGAGTTGGGTGACTAAGGAGTGGGCATTATGAAATATTTTACTAAGATTTATTTCTAAGCGTGGCGTATGCAGCTTTGCTATAATGATGCGGATCCTCCTAAACTAGGAAAAGCAGATAGAACTATATCCACCAATTTCTTAGAGGGGCGGCTTAGTGCGTCTGTAACTGGGATGTCTAGTTGTTGTTGGTAATTTGTTATTGTATTAGAAATTTCCTCATCTGTCATGTTTTCGTGATTCAGAGTTATGCCGATGACTTTGGTGTCTGCAAAGGTTTGGATCATGTGGATTTCTGAATCGATTTCTGGCATTGGCATGTTGTCAAAATCACAGCGATTTTTACGAGCTGGGGCATGTTGGAGGATTACTCCGTTAGGTGAACTTCCTCGGAGAATGAAGCTGGATGTTGAGTAAGCTGGGTGGCTTAATGAGCCTTGTCCTTCGATTAATATTACGTCTGGATTTTCATTTTCAAAGGCTTCGATAATTTTTCCTTCTAATTCTCCTGCACAAAACTGAGAAGGTATAGCATCTAGAGCGAGTCCGTAGCGGGCGCCTTGAATTAAACCTGTTTGACCTGTTCCGACCATTATTGCTTTAATTCCTAGCTTGTTCAGTTCATTGGTTAATATGGTAGCTGTTGTTCGCTTACCGATTGCACAGTCTGTACCGAGAACAGCAATTCTTGGACATGTTACTTCAGAGATGCGTCCATTAAAGACTCTTAGGGTTTTCTTATCTCTTGGTTTTCTGATATCTCTTATGATGACGTTTGCTTTTTTAGCGGCGTCTGTGAATTCTGGGTCGTCATTTAGAAACTCGTGAAGTCCGTTTACAATGTTTATGCCGTAAGTGATAGCTCTTAAGAGGAGACGACGTTCAGAGCTGGAGAGTTTACCGGTAGCAGGCGCAATTCCAAAAATTAGGTAGTTAGGTGCTTTTCCTGCGTGAGCTAGTGCTGTTCCGAGGTCTCTAAATATGGGGATACCATTCGCAATTCCATCGAGTATTTCACCTGCGTCTTCACCACTTTTCTCGCTGTCAATGATGGATAAAATTTCATACTGTTCTGACTGTCTGACTAGTCCATTTGCTGTTTTTCCATCGATTTTTGCAAAATTACCTTCACAGTATACGATGGCGGTTTCTTTTTTTCTCGTATTTGGTTGAGGATCTGTAGGGTGTTTTGATTGATCTAGAGAGAAAGAGTTTATCGGGGAATTTTCGTTTGAGAAAATTGAGTTGGTGGGGATTGTGTTTTTACTGATCATAAGTGATTCGTGTTTTCAAATTAGCAAACAGATATCGAAAGACAGAAAAATCAACAGAGAGTTCCAACTAACTATAAAAGAAGAGTTTCTTGTAGCATGCATTTACCTAATAGATAGGATTATTTTTTTGAAGTATAGAAGGTGGTAGTGGGTGATACTACTCCTTAAACAGATCAGATAATTGGCTATGGCGAGGTATTTTAGATCGTGTTTTACTGATAGAGTGGGTGGGGGGTGCGTTTTTTGTTATTATCTGGGTTATTTCTTAGTCATGATGCTGGCATGATTCTTTCTTCACTTTTTGATAGGATGATATATCACTCCGTGAGTTGTTTGATTTTTTTCACTACTTGGTGTTAGCGAGTTCACTAATACCATTTTCACAGTTATTCTGGGTTGATAGTAGTTTTAATACATTTGGGAACAGCAGCAGTGCTGATTTTTTTGAAGTGCACAACAATATATCAAGCAATCCATTCTAACTGTTCAAATGGTATTAGCTTTTATAATCTTGAATAGAGTGAGGTGTTGTGGATAGTTTCTGTTAGGTGCTCGCGTGTCATTTGTTTGTAAGGGAGTGTTGTTGATGTAATGAGTGAAGGTTTTTTATGGGAGAGTATTTTTGGCGAGTTTGATGATGATGAGGGTGGTGAGTTCTGTTAGGATCTGGATGGCTCTCCATAGGATGGCAGCGGTGGCTATTTGTGGGCCTATTCCGAGGGGCTGGAAGACAAGGTAGAGGAAGCCTTCTCTGACTCCCATGCCGCCTGGAGCACCGATGGCGAATAGGCCGACTATCCATGCTATGCCGTAGGTGCTGGCTGATTCTATGAGTGAGGGTGATGGGTGGGTGTGTATGGCATGGATGCAGAGGAGGAAACCGGCTGAGTAGAATAGGGAAAGGAGTAGGTATTCTGTAAAGGCGCGCAGGCTTACTTTCCAGTTCATGAGGCTGTGCCGGAGCTGGGTGGTGGCGTTTAGTATTTTACTGCGTATTTGAAGGGTGTTTGATAGGAGGATGAGGGTGGTGATAATGGCGATGGCTGAGAGTGTGATGATGAGGGTGGTGGGGGGTATGTGTATTCTGTCTAGGTAGGTTAGGCCGACGTTTCTGAGGCGTGGTGAGAGGATGATGCCTATGAGTCCTAGAGTGGCCCAGGCGGCGATGGTTATGGTGAGCTCTATGATGAGGCTGAGTGCTGCGTTTGTTTTGTTGATGCCGAGTTTATGAGCATCTACGACACGTGATGCGTATCCCCAGATGCCGCCTGGAAGCCAGCGCATGGCTTCTGCTTCTATCCAGATTTTTGCGGCTTGGGAGCGTTTTGGTTGTGCGCCGACTAGTTTGAGTATGAGTCCCCATACTGAGGCGTTTAGGATGAGGTAGATGAATGCGATTATGATGGCGGCGCTGAGGAGAAGCCAGTTTGCGTTAGTGAGTGCGGTTTGTAGCTTGTCTTTTAGCATGTAGAGTCCCCATGCCATGAGAAGGAGGACAGCGATCAGGCAGAGTGGCTTGATCTTGGCTAGGGCTGTTTTCATGGTTTTATGGGGTGGGGGTATCTTTGTCTTTTGTTCCTTTGTAGACGTCTGTGGTGGCTTTGACTATGCGGTTCCAGTCGAATACTTCTTGGCAGAAGTCGAAGCCTTGGTTAGCGAGTTTCTGTGCGAGGGTTTTGTCTTTTAGGATACGGAGTATGGCTGAGGTGAGTGCTTTGGTGTCTTTTTCTGGAACGAGGAGGCCGGTTTTTTCGTGTTTGATGACATCGACGATGCCGCCGACTTCTGATGCGATGACGGGTTTACGGTGTCTGAGTGCTTCGATGAGGACGACGCCGAGTCCTTCTGTGTCACCGCGGTCATCGAATATGGCTGGGTGGACGTAACAGGTGCATGTGTGATATAGTTCAGCGAGTTTTTCTGAGCTGACGAATCCTGCCCATTCGACGTGTTCATCTAGGCCGAGTTCTGTGGTGAGTTTCATCCATTCTTCTTTGCAGTCACCTTCCCCGGTGATGACGAGTTTGACGGGTTGTTTTTCTAGTATGTCTGGGAGTGCTTTGAGCAGGTAGTGTAGTCCTTTCCGCTGGATGAGGCGTCCGCAGTTTAGGAGGAGTGGTGGGGATGCGAGTGTGGGGGTGGATGAGCCTGCATCTGCTGCTGTGACGGTGGCTCCGTAGGGTAGGATGTTTATGGGTTTGTCGATGAGTTGTTTGATTTCATTGGCGGTGTGTGAGCTGTTAGAGCAGAGTGCGTCACCTGATTTGAGCAGCCATGTGAGGGCTTTACGGATGATGTTACTTTTTCTTCCGAGTGCGAGTTCTGCACCGTGGCAGGTCATGATGATGCGTGTGCCGAAGAGTTTTTGTGGGAGGAGTGTCATGAAGCCGTGGGGGAATGGCCAGTGGCAGTGGATGACGTCAAATTTGTGTTTTTTTGTCCAGCGTAGGACGGCTATGGCTCCGAGTAGGATGTAGGTGAAGGCGAATATTTTGAATAGGGGGGAGTTTTGTTTGTTAGGGGCACCTTCATCGTGGGTGAGTGTCTCCCAGCGCTTGGGGGCGTAGCGCCATCTGAGGACTGGGATGTCGTCTATGGTGTGGTTTTTTAGGGCTTTCCATGATGGTGCGAGGACGGTGATGTCATGTCCGGCGGCGGCGCATCGTTTGACGGTTTCACGTTGCCATGGGACGCCTGGGTCATCGTGTGAGCGTGGGTATGTGGATCCGAGGACGGCGATTTTCATGGGGTATGGGGGTTGGTTTAAGAGGTTTGTAGTGTTTATGCGGTTTGGTTTGCTGGGCGTAGTGACTGGCTCATTTCTGCGGCACGGTTTAGGCATGAGATGAGGTCATCTTCGTTGATGGGCTTGGAGAGGAAGTCATATGCACCTGCTTTGATGGCGTCTGCGCCGTCTTTTGGTTTATCAGAGGCTGAGAAGATGATGACTTGTGTGGATGGTGAGAGGAGTTTGATTTTTGGTAGGATTTCGATTCCGCTGAGGCCTGGGAGGTAGATGTCTAGGAGGATGGCGTCAATGTCTGGTTTGATTTTAGCGAGTGCGTTTTCGCCTGTGGATGCGGTTTCGACTTGCCAGCCGTTTCTTTCGAGTATGCGTGTGCTGATGGCGCGAGCTGTGGGGTCATCGTCTGCGATGAGTGCTTTAGGTTTAGTGGTGATTGTTTTTTCTTCTTTCGGTGTGTTGATGGAGATGACTTTTTCTTGTGCTTCTTGGTCGGTGATGTCGATACGTTCTATGATGGGGACATCTGTTTTTTCAGCGTAGTGGCGGTTTGTAATGAGTTCTGAGAGGAATCCAACGACAATGAGTATGGGTGCTGTGAATAGAGCAATGGGTGCTGTGGCGAGGATGGCTGAGTGTAGTCCAGCGGGGAGTCCTGGTATGAGGCTAATGGTCCAGAGAGTAACTGCGAGGATGATGCAGAGTATGGCCCAGCTTCCCATGAGGTGGAGTGGTCTTTCTCTGTAGTTTTTGATGAAGAATACTGACCACATGTCTAGGAATCCTCTGAGGAAGCGTTTGATTCCGTATTTGGAGACTCCGTGTTGTCTGGCGTGGTGTTCGACTACGATTTCGGTGGTGCGGTATCCTTCTATGGATGCGAGTGATGGGACCATTCTGTGCATTTCGCCGTACATGGGTAGGTCTTTGACGACTTCTCTGCGGTAGCATTTGAATCCGCAGTTGTGGTCGTGTAGTTTGACGCCGTTTACTTTACTGAGCATGGCGTTAAAGATTCTGCTGGGTAGGACCTTGTGCCATGGGTCATGGCGTTTGGCTTTGAATCCTGAGACTATGTCCCAGCCGTTGTCTTCGTTGATTTTTTTGAGGAAGCGAGGTATTTCTTTTGGGTCATCCTGGAGGTCAGCGTCTAGGGTGAAAACGTATTCACCAGTGGCTTCTGCGTAACCTGTTGCTAGGGCTGGTGCTTTGGTTCTGTTGGTTCTGAAGCGTAGAGCACGGACGTGTTTGGGGTCTGCTTTGGCTACTTTTTGGATGATTTCCCATGAGTTGTCATCGCTGCCGTCGTCTATGAAGATGATTTCCCAGTTGCTTGCGATGTTGTTAGCTTCTGTGGCTATTCTCTGATGAAGTTCTTCGATGGTGAATGCTTCGTCTTTGAGTGGGATGATGAAGCTGAGGGTGGGTTTTTTGTTAGTGTTAGTCATGGTCACATGTGTGTGTTTATAAATTATATCTAATCATCTTATAGGGTATGTTTTTATTTTATGAAAGACAATGAAAAAGAGGTATTTTTTCTAGGAGGGTCTGTTAGATTAAATGACGTGGTAGAGCTGGAGGGTTTTTTCTAATAGTTTGGCGTCTATTGGTTTAGAGAGGTAGTTGTTCATTCCTGCTGCGATGCATTTTGCTTCATCTCCGTGGAGTGCGTTTGCTGTCATGGCGACGATGGGGATGTCAGTGTAGTGTTGGCCGGCTTGTCCTGCGCGGATTTTTTGGGTAGCGTTTAGTCCGTCCATGACTGGCATTTGCATGTCCATGAGGACGATGTCGTAGATGGGTTTTGAGTTGAGGGAGTCGATGGCTTCTTTGCCGTTGTGAGCGATGTGTGCGGTCATTCCTAGGCGCTCTACGAGGAGTTTAGCTAGTTTAGCGTTGATGGGGTTGTCTTCTACGATGAGTGCGAATGTGGTAAGTTTTGTTTTTGATAGATATTTCTTTTTGTTAGGTTTTGTTATTATGGGTTCATTTGTTTTACCTATTGCATCTATCATGGATTTAGCGAGGTCTGTTTCTTTGATGGGTTTGTAGATGACTTTTGAGAATCCTACTTTGATTGCGTTTTCTTTTTCTTTTTCGATTCTGGATGATGTGACGAGTATCATCTTGGGGGTGAGTTCTTTGAGTGTGTTTGTGATTTCTGTGGCGAGTTGGAAGCCGTCCATGTCTGGCATGAGCATGTCACTGAGGATGAGGTTGAATGATTTTTTTTTGTTAGAGATGATTTTAAGTGCTTCGTTTGCGTGGGCGGCGAGTGTGACATTACAGCCCCATTTTTCTAGTCTTGCTTTCATGAACTCGAGGTTGATGGGGTGGTCATCTACTACGAGGATGTCTAGGTTATAGAGGTTAGCGATGTTGAGTTTTTCTTCTGCTATGTTGGTTTTGGCTGGTGTGAGTGGTAGTGTGGTGATGAAGTTAGACCCTTTACCTATGATGGAGTTTGATGTGATGTCACCTCCCATTGCTGTGGAGAGTTGTTTGCAGATGGCTAGGCCGAGGCCGGTTCCTCCGTATTTTCTGGTGGTGGAGGCATCTGCTTGTTGGAAGGGGTTGAAGAGTTGTTCACGGATGTCTTCTGAGAATCCTATTCCTGTATCTGATACAGTGAACTGTAGGATGTCATCTTTAGGCATGGTGACTTTGATGGTGATGGCACCTTGCTCGGTGAATTTTAGTCCATTGGATACGAGGTTAAGGAGTATTTGTCTGAGTCTTCCGGAGTCACCGTGGATGTGTCTGGGTATGAGTGGGTCAATGGAGTAGAGTAGTTCTACGTGTTTTGAGGCAGCGGTCTGGGCGTGAATATCTAGTGTTTCTTCGATGCATTGGCTTAGGTTGAAGTCGTGTTGTTCGAGTTCGATTTGGTTAGATTCGATGCGTGAGAAGTCGAGTATGTCGTTGATGATGTTGAGGAGTATGTCGCCGCTTTTTTTGATGAGTTTGAGGTGTTGTCTTTGTTCGTTTGAGATTTCGCCGTGTAGTAGGAGGTCAGTAAATCCGATGATGCCGTTGAGAGGGGTGCGTATTTCATGGCTCATTGTGGCGAGGAAGAGTGATTTGGCTTGGTTGGCTTTGATGGCTGCTTTGGTAGCCATTTCGAGGTCTAGGGCAGATTTTTTTGTTTCTGTGATGTCTCTTATGATTGCTTGTATGATTATTTCGCCGTCTACTTCAAATTTGGTAGCGGAGATGTCTACGGGTATGTTTGTTAGGTCTGATTTTTTGATGAGGCATTCGAATCTGGCGTGGCCTTTGTTGTTAATTTGTTTGTAGTGTTGTTTGTATTCTTGTGATGTTTCTGGGGGGTGGATAGTGAGGATGTGTGCTCCTTTGATGCTTGCTTTGTCTATTTTTAGAAGTTGGCTGACGGTTTCGTTAGCGTTTGTTATGATTCCGTCTGCTGTTAGGAGTATGATTCCGTCGTATGAGCTGTGGAATAGTGCTGTGAATTTTTTTTCTTCACGTTTGAACTTTGATGATTCTACTTTGAATCGCTGTTCTAGTTTTGTGTTGGCTTCGTAGAGTTGAGAGCTTTTTTCTTCGAGTAGTTGTTCTGCCTGGAGTCTTGCTTGTTTTTCTCTCTGGTATCGGCGTTGCCATTTTTGGCCTTCGTCGTTCATTATGCAGTTTGTTTACGAATGATGAATAGTTCTTTGCTTTCTGGTAGTGCTTGGCGTTCTATGGAGCAAGAAGCTCCGAAGTGCTGTAGGCTTCCGATGATGAGTCCTTCGCATGCGTCTTCCATGTGCCGGTTTGACTCATATATCATGTGTAGTTCATCGTTGTTGTTAGGGCGTGAGCAGATGAATGTGGGTAGTTCTGCATCTGGGTATAGTTTTCTGACTTCGACGTGGATGTATGTTTCTACTTGTTCTAGGAAGTCAAGTGGGTCTGAGGTGTTACTGACGAATTCTGGGTATGCTTTAGCGAGGCTGTGGAATAGGTATGTGCCGAATGTTTTTAGGAGTGTGGGGATGTCTACGTTTGTTTCTTTACTGAGGTTAGTGACGAGTGCGGCGATTTCTGTGTGTGGGTAGGTTCCGACTGCTGTGTAGATGCCTCCTGATGGGAGGTTACTTTTTTCAATGATGGTGTCTACCATGTCGAATCCAAATGAGTTTTCGACCATGGTGAGTAGTTCTGTAAATACGATGCCTTTCATAGGGTGTTAACATGGTTGAATTTTTAAATTATGAAAAGCCTATAATTTAATGTGGCAAAAAGGGGGGGATGTGTTTAGATGGTGTTTAGTTATGGATGTTTATTTAGATGGGGAGAGGTTGTTATCACTTGCTGGTGATGATAGAGATTTTTTTACGATTTTGGTGAGTGATTTCAGGACGGATTCTTTGGGTTTGATTGATGAGATGGAGGGGTTTGATGGTGAGGGTGGGTGTGATGGTGTTTTGCAGAGGTTGCATCAGTTGAAGGGGTCTGCTGGGTCTTTGGGTATGGCTTCGCTTTATGAGGCGTGTAAGGCGATGGAGGGCTGGGGTGAGTCAGAGTGGGGTGGTTTTAGTGGGTGGCAGTTGTTTAGGGATCACCTGGATGCTCTTGTTGTTGAGGCTCTTGAGTTGTTAGCTGGTTGAGGTAGTTCACCGCCGCCTAGGGATTTAAATAATCTAACAGAGTGTGCGGCTCTGCGACCTTGGGTGGCGATGGCTTCGTCTTTGTTTCTGATGTAGTCTTGTTGTGCATTGAGTAGTCTGCGGAGGTCTACTTCACCGAGTTGGTATGCTGTTTGCATGAGTTCAGCGGCTTTTTTGTTTTCAGCTGTTGCGGCTTTAAGTAGTGCAAGTCGTTTTGAGGTGTAGTGAATTCTGGTGAGTGAGTTTTCTATTTGTGTGACGGCTTTGATGACGGTGCTTTCGTAGTTGACGATGGCTTGTGTGAGTTTGGCTTTTTGTTCTTTGATGCGTTTGTGTGTGGCGCAGCAGTCGAATATGCGCCATTTGAGTGATGGTCCAAGTCCGAGGTTACGCCTTAGGGTTTCTACTGATAGGCCTTGGCGAAGGTATTCGTAGCTGAGGGCTCCTGATAGGGAGAGCTGTGGGTAGAGTTCTGCGGTGGCAACGCCGATGCGCGCTGTTTGTGCTGCGATTTTACGTTCTGCTCTGCGTATATCTGGCCGTGAGCGTAGTATGTGGGCTGGGAATCCTGATGCGATTGATTTTGGGGGTGTTGGGATTTTTAGGTTTTTGGAGAGTAGTTTTTCCATTTCTGAGGGTTGTTTACCGAGGAGTGCGGCGAGTCTGTTACGGATGACTATGTTTTGCTGTATGAGTCTGGGTATTTCGGCTTGTGAGCTCATGAGTCTACCGTTTGCTTCATGGAGTTCTAGTTTACTGGATATGCCGTTTTCAAGGAGTGTGGCTATCATGTTTTTGATTTTGAGGTAGCTTTTTACGGCTTCTTGAGAGTTTGCTATTCTGGCTGAGAGGGTACGGTGTGCGATGTAGTGTAGCGCTACTTCGGCGTTGATGAATACGGTGGCGTCTCTCCAGCCTTCTATTTTGGCTTGGTATTCTGCTGTTGCTGCTTCGACTTGGCGTTTTACTTTTCCGAATAGGTCTATGTCCCAGCCCATTTGGATTTGTGCTAGTTGGCCGTGGGAGTCATTGAAGTCCCATTTGATGGAGTCTCTGTCATAGCTGAGGATGCCGTAGTCGTCTCTGCCGAAGAGGTCACTTTTTGGGTACCATGCGGTGGCTAGGACTGAGCGTTGGTGCCAGGATTCAGAGATGCGTGCTCTGGCTATTCTGATGTTGGGGTTTGATGTGCGGGAGATTTTGATGAGTTGGTTTAGTGTGTGGTCATTGAATTTTTGCCACCAGCGCTGTGCTCCTGTGAATGGTGCGGTGTTGTCTTTTTGTATGGATTGTGTCCAGGTGTCTGGGAGGTTGATGCTGTGTTCTTTGTAATCAGGTCCAACTACCATACAGCTTGAGAGCATGATGGTGATGAATGAGGTTAGTGTAATGGTGGAGAGATTTTTGATCACTGTGGTTTTATAACAAGAAAGGGATGATGGTGAATAGTAAAAAAAATGGTTGTGATTTTGTGTGGGGTTGTTGTCGTTACAATAGTGTATAAAATGAGTTGAATATAACTTGATCGTTGTTAGATTAGTGTATCATTCGAATTATTTTATGAAGTCCATTTTACAGTTTCTTAGGCAGGTGTTGTTTGAGAATAGAGGTATACTGTTAGTAACTGTTGTTGCTATAGTGGCATTGTGTTTTCTAACTGTTTCGGTGATATTACCTGCGTTTAGGAGTTCTAACAATAAGATGTATGGATCTAGTTTAGGTCAGCCTGAGTTGCTGCGGAGGGCTGGGAAGCCGCTTCCGGTGAAGGTGGCTGAGGTGAGGGAGGCGACGATTAGTGAGAAGATTATGGGTGAAGGGGTGTTTAGTAGTAAGCCTATTTTGGTTCCTATTATACCTATGGCTTTGGTTAAAAGGGTTTTAGTGGAGGAGGGGGATAAGGTGACGAAGGGGCAGTTATTGGTGGAGCTAGATGCTTCTAAGGCTGAGATTAAGTATGAGTCTGCGAGGCTGGCTTTATCGACAGCTAAGGCGGAGCTGGAGAGGGTGAGGTTAGGTTCTGCGTATGTTTTGGCGCAGGAGCGCCCTGAGGCTGAGAAGATCAAGTTGAGTTCTTTGATGATGCAGATGGATTTATCTAGTGAGAAGCTTTCGAAGTATAAAAAGGCTTATGATGAGGGTGTGATATCTGAGGTGGCTTATCTGGCGGTGAAGGGTGAGCATACGGTGGCGATAGAGGCTCTGGGTAAGGCGAAGTTATCTATGAAGATGGCTGAGGAGGGGGTGAAGCAAAGTTTAAAGATAGCGCAGAATGCTACTGAAGATGCTAGGCAGGCGGTAGCGCATAGGAAGGTGGAGCTGGGTGCTTATAAGGTTTATGCTCCGGTTGATGGAGTAGTTGATAGGGTGCTGGTTAATGGGGGAGAATATAATCAGGATAGTGGTAAGCCGGGGTTTGTTGTATCGAGTGGATTATGGTTTGATGCTTATTTTGATCAGTCTGAGTATGGGCGGGTGAAGAGTGGTCAGAGTGCGATTTTGTCAGTAGAGTCTAGGCCTGGTCGAGATTTTAAGGCTGTGGTAAGTATGGTGAAGCCGGTAGTGAGTTTCAATAGTGGAGGGCCTGAGATATCTAGGCCATTACGGCCTCGAGGTTCTGGGTCACCGGAGTGGGCGGCTACTTTTAAGGTTAGGTTTGAGGTTAGTGATCTTGGTGAGTTTGTGACTGGGATGACTGGGTTTGCGAGGATAGAGCAGGAGTATGAGGCGATGAGTGTTCCTCGTGGTGCTGTGACTTCTATTTCTGCAGGTAAGGGTTTGGTTTATGTGGTGCATGGTGATGATGAATGGGAGACGCGCGAGGTAGGTATAGGGCAGGTGAGTGAAGAGAGTGTGGAGGTTTTAAGTGGTTTGAAAGCTGGTGAGAATGTGATGGTGGAGGGGCATTGGAATTTGCGTAGTGATGATAAGATTACGGTCGATCGTTAGTGATATAGATTTTTTGCCTAAGTTGGTGAGTGGCTGCGTTCTTGTGGTGTCTGTGATGCTGGTTTTATTGGGGATGATGAGGCCGTGGTTTGCTGTTCCTTTAGTGGTTGATGGTGATGTGGTCACACGTGATTCTGGTCTGACTGTCTATTTTAAGGTTTTGTTGTTTATTGTTTTTTTGTTTTTGTTGATAGGTTCTAAGGGGAGGCGCGATAGGCTGGGTAGGAGGTTAGCTTATAGTGCTTTGGTGGGTGTGCTTGTGTCACTTTGGTTTCCTAGTTGGTTGACGATGCGTGATGCGGATCTGATGGGTGATGCGGCGTGGCTGCAGCAGCAGCATGATAATATGACGTGGTTAGGGGGGGATGTTTACCGTGCTCATTCAGAGCGGAGTTCTGGCTGGGGTAGTGGTGTGAATGCGCAGGATCCTCCGTCTCGTTTGGCTGTGTATAAGCCGCCTGTGGGTAGTTTGTCTGCGGAGAGGATGAATGATTGGATTTGGTGGTTGGGTTATGGGCCTGCTTTTACGCAGTTTGTGGGTAAGGGTTGGTTTTATACTGTTTTTGGGTGTTTTTTTGGTTTGGTTTGTATTATTGGTTATTATTGGCGAAAGTGTATTTATGAGGCACGTGTTTTGTTGAGGAAGTTGTTTTCTAGGGGTGTTGCGTTGGGGGCGGTGATGTTATTGGTTAGTGTGATGATGGTGATTATGACGAGTCGGTCGTTGAATCTGGCTAAGGGTTGTCTTTCTGATGGGGACTATGTGGGTGCTTCTGAGGGTTTGAGGTCTGCTTTGGTGTGGATGCCTAGTTTGGAGTGTGATAGTGGGGTTTTACGGCAGATGGGTTATTTGGATATTAGGAATGGTGAGGTGGGTAGTGATTATGCTGCTTTGTATGAGATTAATTCTTTGGAGGAGGAGGGTTATTATGCTCAGTCTAGGGATTTGTTAGAAAAGCAGATTGTTTTGATAGATGAGAAGGGTGTGGCGTGTGCTAGGGAGTTGTTAAGGCACCAGATTAGGGTGGCTGTTAATGAGATTAATTCTGGGAGGTATGAGCAGGCTGGGAGGAGGCTGGATCAGGTAATAGAGGGTGCTCCGTTTGTGATACAGGCTAGGTTTCACCGTCAGTTGGTAGCGCTGCATACGGGTGAGGTGGAGAGGGGTAGGGAGATGAATCGTTCTTTGTTAGAGATTTATGATCGATTTAAGAGTAAGAATAAGCGTGGTGTGATAGCTGCGTCTTGGTTGATGTTAGCTCAGTCTGAGTTAGATGCGGGGAATGTTAGGGCTGCTGGGGATGCGCGGCAGAAGTCAAAGGGGGTGAAGTGATGTCTGGTGATGGATTACAGAGTAGAATGGCGAAGTCTTTGCGAGTGCGGGTGGGGGTAGGTATGTGGGTGAGCATGGCTGTGGTATTAGTTTGGTGGTTTCTGAGTGGTCAGTATGATAGGGGGGTGAGGTTGCATTTTTATGATGCTCCGCGGGGGAGTGAGTGGATATGTGTGGCGGATAGTTCTCAGTATACTAGTTGTTTTAGGAAAGATTTTGACTGTTTAACTGATGTTCAAAGTGCATGGGTGGGTGTGGTTAGTGAGGGAGGTTTTGAGTTGATGTGTAATGGTAATCCTGTTGGTGCTCAGACTTATTGGCGTCCGACGCGAGGTTTTCAGAATGGTCTGACTGAGTCTGGGCAGAAGGTGATAGGTGTGGAGCCTTTGATAGCTTATAATTTTCCGAGGGAGTATCAGTGGAGTGGGCATGCGAATGAGAAGATGGTTGTTTTTTTTGATTTAGGGCCTTTTTTGAAGAAGGGGAAAAATGTTCTTTGTGTTGAGTCTGAGGCGAGGACAGTGAATCCTGCGATGTTGATGTTTGGTGAGGTGGTGCTGAGGGGTGGTGAGGTGATGAAGTTGTATTCTGATGGGAGCTGGAGGGCTGAGGCTGTTCCTGTGGGTATGAAGCAGAATGACTGGATGATGCCTTTACGTGATGTTAGGGGGTGGCGTAATGCGGTGCTTAGGGCTGGTGGGAGGGAGTTTGTATCTTCTGTTCCTGTGGGTATTTTTGGTAAGGGTGATGTGATGCAGTGGGTTCATGGTGATGGGGTGGGTGAGTTTTATGTAGATGATGTAGAGGGTGAGGGTGGTTTAAGGGTGTTAGCGCAGAGTGATTATTGGTTATGGGTGAATGGGGATTTAGTGGAGCCTGCGCGATCTAGGAAGAGTGGTTATAATGGTGGTGAGTGGGATATTACATGGGAGGGGCGGAGGCCTTTGTCTGTTCCTCCGGTTTTGTTAGATCCGGATGAGGCGAGTTCTTTTTTTGCTGGGGAGAGGTTTGCTGATCCGCGGCATGGGGACCCGACGGAGAATGATTTTAAACGGTATGAGAATACTCAGAATAGAACGAGGGAGCGGCCTAATCAGACGGGTGATAACTTGACGGATGACGGGGATGAGGAGAGGGGTAGGCTTCAAGATCCTTATGGTTTTTTAGAGGAGCCTGAGGCGGCTGTTCCGCATAGTTTGCTGAGGCAGCGGAATAAGCCTAGGTTACAGGGCTTTGATGTATCTGGTTTGTTGAGGCAGGGTGTGAATACGGTGAGGGTGAAGATGGTGGGTGATGGGGGGAGGGGCCGTTTTGCGTTAGGTGGGCTGGGTGGTTTGAGGTGGGAGGAGGGTGTGGTGCTGGGGAAGAATATTCATCCTAAGGAGCTGCCGGTTTTGAAGTATATGGGGCGCTGTGGGGGTAGGATGGGTTTATTGTCGTTGATTAGTATTTGGTTTTTACTTGGGGTTTTGTTTAGTTTTGTGGGTTCTAGGATGAGGGGGGTTAAGTCTTATGCGGTTTGGGTGAGTGTGTTGTTGATTTTGGCTGTTGTTTTGGAGTGGAGTTTTGGTGAGCGAAGTGAGGTGTTGTGGTTTTATTCTAGGGCGTGGGGTTATTGTGTTGTTGGTGTTGTTTTTGTATTGGTATTGTTGTTGAGGTTTTTGAAGTTGGAGAGGAGTTTATGGAGTGGGCGGTGGTTGTGCTGTTTGCTTTTGTTGTTGGTTTTTATTACGAGGGCTTGGCAGGTTGATGAGCAGCCTATTGATGATGATGAGTATGCTTCTATTCAGGCTGTGTTGTCTATAGCTGAGACTGGAAAGCCGAAGATAGCGGATGAGATATGGTATAGTAGGAGTCCGTTGTATCATTATGGTGCTGCTGCGGTGGTGAGGGTGTTTGGCCCGAATATATGGTCATTGAGGTTGTATTCGGTGATTCTCTCTGTGGGGACTGGGTTGTTGATTTGGTTATTGGCGATGCGTTATTTTAGGGATAGTTGGATGGCGGCTTTGTGTGTGTTGATATTTGCGATGCATCCGTTTTTGATTTTTAGTGGTCACATTGCGCGGTTTTATCAGCAGCAACAGTTTATGGTTTTGTTGTTGATTCATTTGTTTATTGAGGGTTTTTTGAATGCGAGGTCTGTGAGGCATCGGGTGGGTGCGATTTTGGTTTTTGCGATGGCTGTGCTGAGTCAGGAGATTAGTATAAGTTTTGTTCCGGTATTTTTGGTTTTGTATGTTATGTTTGGGCGGGGTGTTCCTGTAAAGTGGGATGTGAAGTCGGTTTTTTATATGATTTTTGCGGGGGTTTTGGTGGTTGGGGATGTGGCTTTGTTTCAGGTTAAATGCTTGACGAGGAGTGTGGGGGTTTCTCCGAATGTTGAGGCGACTTTGGCTCCTACATTTTGGGAGTTAGGGAATTTGTTTTCGATGTTTATTGGGTATTCTAGGTTGCATGTGGTGCTGAGTTTTTTTTATGTATTGAGCTTAATGTATTCGTTACGCAGGGGTGCTAGTCGTTTGATTACGCTTCATTTGATGTTGTTAGTGTCTGTGGTTGCATTTAATTTGATTATTACTTCTGTGAGTTTTCGATATATGTATTCTATTATTCCTTTGTGGATTTTACTGGGGGTGCATGGGGTTAGTGTATTGTGCAGGTGGGTGGCGTCACAGAGCCGGGTGTCTGTTTATTATACGTTGCGGTGGTGTTGTGCTGTTGTGATTATGGTTTCGTTGGGTCCTTGGCGGGTTGTTGGTTCTTATGGGGAGAAGATTTTGGGTGATCCGATTACGAGTTTGTCTTATGTGAAGTCTGAGTTACGTGCTGATGATAAGGTGATGATTACTGAGCCGCATCCACATGCTGCTAAGATCGAGTTAGGAAGGGTGGATTATGATCTTGTTGTGCCTATATTGTATGATTTTACTTATAATAAGAATGGGGTTTTACGGGATAGGAATGGTGATGCTGTGGTGGTGAATCGGTTGGCTCAGCTGCAGGATATATTGCGTAGGGAAAAGCGAGTTTGGATTATTTTGAATCGTGAGAAGTTTAGGTCACGGAAGAAGAATATAAGGTGGGAGTATCCTGGTGCGCGAGAGGAGTTGTTTATACGTAAGAATTGTGATTTGAAGTTTAGGTCTTATTTGTGGTCGGTTTATTTGTGGGATAGTGGTGGTGGGGAGCTTTATCAGTTTAGGCGGGAGAGTAATTCTTGGGTGGAGTGATGGTTTAGGTTAGTAGGTTTAGGTGAGTAGGTGTTGCGAGAGTGGTTTTATTGTGAGATTAGTAGGGGGATGAATGATGTTGATGATATAGTGGATGGTTTGTTGGGTGAGATGGGGCTGTGTGTGGGTTATTTTCTTGAGCGTGGGTTGGTGAGGTTTGCTGATGCAGCGGCTGTTGATTTGGTGGTGGTGCAGGTGGATGCTGATGGCCGTGAGTATGAGCTGTTGGGGGATGCTGCGCGGGCGTGGTTGGAGATGCAGGATGCGGCACGTGCGGATGGTTATGAGTTGGAGCTGGTGTCGGGGTATCGGAGTGTGGAGAGGCAGGCGGAGATTGTTAGGCGGAAGTTTATGAGAGGTTTGAGTGTGGAGGAGATATTTGCGGTGTCTGCGCCGCCTGGATTTAGTGAGCATCATACGGGGAGGGCTGTGGATGTTTCTACGCCTGGGTATGCTGTGCTGGAGGAGGAGTTTGAGGATTCTGATGCTTTTGGGTGGTTATGCGAGAATGCGGGGAGGTTTGGTTTTACGATGACTTATGGGCGGGGTAATGAGTATGGTTATTTGTATGAACCGTGGCATTGGGTGTATGGGGGAGTTTAGTTTGTTTTTTAGAGGGGTGTGTAGCTTCTTTGGCGTTGGTTGATGATGGTGGTGTGGGTGTAGCCTGCGGCTTTGGCTATGGTGGAGGCTTTTTGGCGGTCACGTGCGACTTCGCTGGGGTGATGTGCATCTGATGAGATGATGAGGTCGATGCCTGCGTCGCGGGCTAGTTCGAGGAATGTTGTGTCTGGGTAGGCTTCTTGACAGGGTTTGTGGAGGCCTGCGGTGTTTAGTTCGATGATGGCGCCTGAAGTGGCTATGGCGTCTATGGTGGGTTCGTAGTATTTGGAGAGGTCTCCTGGGGGCTTGTGACCGAATTTTTTGATGAGGTCTGGGTGTGCTAGGATGTCATAGAGTCCGCTGTCTGCCATTTTGGTGTAGGTATTCCAGTAGAGTTCCCAGATTTGATGGATGTCTGCGTTTTGTTGGCTTTTTGCCCATTTGCCGATCCATTTTGGGTTATCGAAGTCCCATGTGGATTCTCCTATGTAGTGAACTGATCCGATGAGGTAGTCCCATGGGTGAAGTGAGCGCAGGTGGCGTGTCCAGGTTTGGCAGTTAGGGAGCCAGTCGCATTCTAGGCCGCAGCGTATGTTTATTTTGTGGTTTGATTTTTTGGCGTGTTTTTTGGCGGCATTGATCCATTCGAGGTATTCTGGGATTTGTGATGATAGCATTCGCCAGTCATCGAATGGTTCTGAGCCGTCTGTTTTTTGTAGAGGGGCGTGGCATGAGATGCCGTATTCTGAGAGGCCTGCATTGATGGCGGCGTCTACGTATTCTTGTGGTGAGCCTTCGGCGTGAAGACAGAGTGGTGTGTGTGTGTGGTAGTCAGCGCTCATTGGTAATTTTATTTAGGATGAATCGTTATATGGTTAAAGGATAAAGGTGTGGGCGGGGTATTTTTGCTTTGGTGTACTACTAGATGCTTGCATGTTAGAAATATTGGTTCATTTTATGTTCTCCCACTCACCTAATTACGATATAGCGAAAGGAAAACGATGTCACAGTCAAATTATATACCAGAGGATGCTCCATTTAATGCTGAACAACGTCAGTGGTTGAATAAGTTGGTGGGTAACTTTATCTCGGATCTAACGTCTGGTAAAGGTATGGGTGGTTATGGTGGTTCGCCAGCGGTGCCGGTGACCATTTTGGTGGGTTCGCAGACTGGGAATGGTGAGGGGCTGGCTAAGAAGTTATCTAAGTCGATGGCGAAGATGAATTTTGCGCCGCGTGTTGAGGATATGGGCGGGTATGATGCAGCGGGTCTTGCGGCGGAGCAGATTGTGCTGATGATAGTGTCAACTTATGGTGATGGTGAGCCGCCAGATAGTGCGGCTGATCTTCATGAGTATGTGAGAGGTGATGGTGCTGCGAGTTTGGCGGGTGTTAATTATTCTGTATTGGCGCTGGGAGATACTGAGTATCCTGATTTTTGTCAGTGTGGTATTGAGTTTGATGAGGCTTTTGAGAGGCTTGGGGCGACTAGGGTTTACCCGAGGGTGGATTGTGATGTTGATTATGATGATGATTTTGCTCAGTGGTCAGCGGGTGTGATTGATGCGCTGGGTGGTTCTGTGCTATCTAGTACGAAGGTGGAGGATGTTCATGATGATGAGTATGGCAAGAAGAATCCTTTTCCTGCTGCTATTCTGAAGAATGTGAATTTGAATAGTTCTGATTCTGAGAGGGAGACGTATCATATAGAGCTTTCTTTGGATGGTTCAGGTTTGGAATATGAGGTGGGAGATGCGCTGGGTGTGATGCCTAGGAATTCTGAGGAGTTGGTGGATGAGATATTGTTTAATTTACCATTTAAGCCGAGTGAGGAGGTTCCTTTGCCAGGTGGTGGTGAGGCTAGTTTACGTGAGGCGCTTATTGATCATTATGATGTGCGTAGTTTGAATAAGAGGTTTTTACAGACTTGGCAGGCTAAAAGTGGGTCTCCTTTTTTGAGGTCTCTGGTAGAGGCTGATGATAAGAAGGCTTATGATGATTTTTGTTGGGGTAGGGATTTGATTGATGTTATTACGGATCATCCTGCTGATTTTTCAGATGCTGAGGAGTTTGTGGGTTCTTTGAAGAAGCTGCAGCCGAGGTTGTATTCGATATCTTCTAGTCCTAATGCCCATCCTGGTGAGGTTCATTTGACTGTTGCGATTGTTCGCTATCATAGTCATTATAGGGATAGGGGTGGTGTTTGCTCGACGTTTTTGAGTGATCGATCTGATGGATTGCGTCCGGGGGTATTTGTACATTCTAATAATGCGTTTAGGTTGCCTGAGGATGGTGATAAGCCTGTTATTATGGTGGGGCCTGGAACTGGTGTGGCGCCGTTTAGGGCTTTTCTTGAGGAGAGGAGGGTTTCAGGTGCGAAGGGTGGTAATTGGTTATTTTTTGGTAATCCTTATGAGGGTCAGGATTTCTTGTATGAGGATGAGTTGGCCAGTATGAAGGATGAGGGTGTTTTGACTCGTTTGGATTTGGCGTTTTCACGAGACCAAGCTGATAAGATCTATGTGCAAGATAGAATGCTAGAGCATGGTGAAGAACTGTGGAGGTGGCTTAGTGATGAGGGTGCTTATTTTTATGTATGTGGAGATGCATCACGCATGGCGAAGGATGTGGATGCTGCTCTGCATGAGGTAGCGATGGTGCATGGGGGGCTTAGTGAAGTGGATGCACAGGCTTTTATAAAAGCGCTGAAGAAGGAGAAGCGTTATGCACGTGATGTTTATTAATTGTTAAGATCTTACTCAAATATTATGGTTAGGTGATTACAGCTCTTCCGATGCACGGAGAAATCGTGTTTAAAGTAATTAGTAATATATATTTGCTATTTTGACTGTGTGAATAAAAACGATTATTTGTCGTTATTTGTCGTTATTTGCCGTTATTTGCTACAGTTAGAAGTGCTTAAGATCTGTAAAAACAAATTGCCGAGGCCGTGTTTAGCCTCGACAACTATAAACAGCTCCAAATAATTTGGATTAAAATTTAAAAACTCCCACGCCTTTAAAAATGGATATTTTAAAATGAAGTAACTTATGAATATGCATTCAGTAAGTATTTATATTCTAATTACCAATACTGTTGACGAGTTCGCTAACCCAAGTGCCGTTTTCTAGGTTATCGACTTTTTGGATTATACCCGTGACAAATGGTATTTGGGAAGCTGGTGAAAGAAAGCGGAACCGGGAAATTTCTGCAGCGTTTGGAGGTCGGAAGCTTAGTTTGGCAGAATTTGCATCCAGTTGGTAGACTCCACCTATAGTTCCCAGAATTTTGTTTCCTTCTGTAGAAGTAACTATATTCGTGTATTGTCTACCGAATGTAACAAAGAGTTCATCAACAGTGTCACCACTTAAATCGGCTCCGGCGGGGTTTAGTATTGCTTTTAACCTAGTTACTTCAGCAGGTGTGAAATCTGGCCTTAAGCGGTTTACGATAAGTGTTCTAAATTCGGCAGCTAAAGATGAATTACTGCCTAGTAAGTTTTCCACGATTAGAGGGAATTTAACATCTATTGAAAAATTTCCTTCTAGTGTTAGTGAAAAACTATAGTCTGACAATTTTCTGTAAGTGTAGAACGCTGTTCCATCGCCTACATTGCTAATACCATTAGCGTCAAATACAAGTTGGCCAATGTTAGTATCTCCATTTGTGCTGGTAAATGATAGGGTGTCGCCACGTACAGGAACATCTAGAGCTTTTGCTCTATCTGCATTGGTTTGTATTTGGTTTGATAGCGGTGTGGATGAGTCACAAGAAGAAAGCAGTGCAGTCCCGATTGAGAGTAATATGATTTTATGAACTTTCATGTTTTTAAAGATTGAGCTTTTAGTTGGCATTTGGATTGACATTAATAATGTTGTTCATTTTTAGTTCAAATGTTCCAGTTTCTCTTGGTTGTATACTTTGCAGTTGGAGGTTGCTAGAAAATGTAGGGTTACGTGCAATGATAACTCTGTAATATGAGTCACCTGATTGAGCTTCGAGGGCCAAATCGTAATAAGTATCTATTATTTCGAATGTACCGCGAACGATTCCTGTAGATAGAATTTCTGCGTTGGTTGAGGTAACTGTATGAGTGATCCTGCGATCGTTAAGAACAACTATATTCTCCACATCAACTTGAACTGTTCTAATGCCATTATTTATTTGTGATCCTCTTCCAACTGCATTGGCGTTGGGCATATCTACTGCTACATAGCCAAGATTTTTGACAGCTAAACGAATCGCTTCTTTTTCTTCATCATTAAGACTGAAAATACTAGCTGAGTCTACAGGATATTTGTTTGTAGTTAATACTGTAGATAGTGACTGGCTTATGCCAGCTCCAGTGAATGCAATGGAAGCCATTCCAGCATCAAAAACTGGGCCATTAATTCTGTCTGCCGGCGACATACTTATTGTAGCACTGTTAACGCTACTATTATTACCAGTGTATACATATCTCCTTCCTTCGATGCTAATGGCACCAGAGTTTAGGGGTTGGAGTTGCCAATCAGCAAGTCCGTCGGTTTTAGGAGGAGGAACATTGTTTTCAGCAAAAGTTGTCGATAAATTGAGCGGAACGGTATCTATCGAGTATGTTATGACGTCAGAGGAAATTAGGTTAGCCGGCATTTTAGCCACAATAGTAGCATTGTCGGCTAGGAACTGCGCATCGTATCTACTGTCTAGTTCTAATATGTCAAAAATATTTGAGTTTAGCGGCGTATCACTGTCGCAACCACTGAAGAATGATACCGAGAGTGCGGTAGCTGAAATGATTGCTATTTTCTTTGTTAAATTCATAATTTTACGAGTTAGGAGTTGGGTTGCTTTTGGTGAATATATAAATACTAGGTTGGTTGCATGTGATTGCAAGCAAGAATATTGTATTACACTGATTTACAAAAATTAAGTAATGTGTCAAACAAATCTTTTTTATAATGTAGCAGGGAGACTACATTCGGGAAAAGATGATTTGTTCTAAAAATTCTTGGTCTGCTACGTCTTTGAGTTAACGTTTTGGTAAACTTTTCTTTTTTGCTCCCTCTGGGGGACTAATGCTATTCCATAGATTGAGTGAGATTCGCCTCATTTGACCAGTTTTTAGCTGCATTCTTCTTTTTAACTTGATGATGATCCTCTTTGAAGATCGTATCTATTACCCAGTGGCAGTTGTTTTCAATTTTCCAGTGCCCGCTTATATAACCTTGTATTTCTTGTGCTTAACTTTCTTTTAGGCTGCTCATGTAGTAGCTTATTTCTCTGTGAAATTTGCCATCTTTTCCCCAAACTTCCCTCTTAACTAATATCACGCAAGCAAGGTCAGCCTAGTTGCTTCGTATCTCTTGATTCATCCAATGTAATTCATGACAGACTAATGTTGTGCGTCGGGTGAACCTTCCGTGTTCCTTCTTCTCGTCCTGTGTGTAGCTCCACATCTCACCTAATGAGCTAGTATTTTCCATGAGTTGTCTTTGAGCGTAATTAAATTGGTCTGCAAATTCGTCGAAGAGTAGCGGTTGTTTTTTCTTCATACAGATTACATAATCCCCCTCGCAGTCGATGATGTCTTTGATGATTTCGGTTTGAATTCCCATTGCGTCAATACTGACGCCAACATCTTTTAAGTCCAATCTTGCTAGAAGCTCAGGAATAGCTGTGATCTCATTTGCATCAAGCTAAGAGATCTATTAACTTCTGTATCTGAGACTTACGTTTTCTTTTTTGGGTGATTATGTGACGGATGTCAGGTTGTAGATGATAGATAGCTTTTAGATGTTTGATATGGCTTAATTGTTGGCTCAACCAAATGGCTAGTTTTTCGATGCTGAGA
>CALGZA010000053.1 GCA_937934595.1 uncultured Verrucomicrobiales bacterium
AGCGAGGATTTGTCATGCCTCAATAATGGGCTCTCCTAAAAAAAGTACAAGTTATTTATTTTGTGTTATATGTAATCTGTTTATTTAGAGTCACTTAAATTAATAATGTCTTTTAATCTAACAAGTGCGGAATGTGTGATAAATAACCATTTTGAAACCTTCTTCTCTAGGGAACAATGGCTCTGATACCACGTAAACATCACATCTTCCTAGTCAACGGATGTAAGCCGTAGCGCATCTCATCATACACCCACAATCTAACATTTTTATCTGCTGGGATATTCAAACTTGCCATCTTATCAGCTAACTCTACACGAAATGCGGCTTCTTGATCTTTACTTTTCTTCGGATTGCATGGGCGAGTCGCTTTGAGTCGCCCCCCGCACTTTCCCAAGTATTTATAGATCACGGATTCTCACTTAGCCAGTTCCAGGCGTCTCTAGCAGTACGCCATTTACCTTTGGCTAATTCTTCACGCATTCCTGCTTCCATTTCAGGAGTTAGTTTACTTTTGGGTCCATTTCCTTTCTGTTTATCTAACAGCCTTGCGACTCCCCCGTCACGGAATCTATTTATCCAATCTTGGATCGTAGTATGACTTCTAGAAAATCTATTTGAAAGGACTTTAAAGTATCTCCCTCCATAGCGGATTTAAGAACTAGGAGACGTTCACGTTGCCAGTCTTTTGCAGATTTTAACCTCTCTAGAAGAATTGAAGATTCGTTAAGTTTATCAATTGTTTCACGTTTACGAGCCGTGGATAGTGAAGTAGCATAGATTAGTAAATTTATCCATTATAACTATTAAAATGGTATAATAAGTAACTATAACAGGCACTAAACACCCACCCACTAACCAGATAGAAATGAAACAGCTTAACCCTTACAGGGCCACCCACCCACCACAGTAAAAATCACACTACTTAATCACGGCAAATGGCTTAGGCCTATAAGACTGGGGATTCTGCGGAAATACACCCAGCTTCGGATAATTAAAACCACTGGCCAAAGGTTTATAAACACCTACATAATCCACACTACGCGTGGCTGATATCTGCTTCTCCATCTTCAAACACCAGTATGAAGAATTTACTACAAGACGACGTAACCCAGCACACTCAAGATCCTTAGCACTACCCATCGTAGAGTGCACCACACGCGCTAGCTTACCCTCACTTGTCTTCCAGTTTTTAAACCACACCACAGGCAACGGTATCTTTTTCGGGTTGGTTGCTCCACCTCTCTCACGACCAATCAATGGCTGACCATAAACAAGTGCAGTACAATCTTTAGGTAAACTACTGCCCTCTTTATAAGTCCTATATACATCAGAAGGCCCCCATATATCCTTAACTCCAGATAAAATAGGATGACCCTTCATCTCTTCTACTAGATCACCCCGTGTCGAATCACGGTGCCAATTACCGTGATGAGCCATAAACTCACCACCAAGTAACTTACCCCACTCTACCGGCTTCCCATCGATCTCATACGGTAACTCACCTCGAAATCCATGATTAGCAGTACGCAATGCTATAATAGGCTTACCAGAATCTACATAATTCACAATGTGCTCTTTCTGCTCCATCGGAAGTGTCAACAAGCGTGTCTTAATAATCATCAAATCAGCCTTCTCCAAATGCTCCAGCCCAGGGATATTATGTGATTTAAATGCATCCTCCTCACCCTTCTTAGGATATACAGGCATCGTAGGGTCGACTAACCCCTGCTCGTTAACTCCAAAAAACACCGTACAATGAAATCCATGATGCTTCGCAAATAGAGCCGCTAACATAGGAAATGACTGCTCACTCCGATACTCCTGGTCTGCAGTAATAAAGACTATATGCTTCCCCTTACCAGGTCCCTCACCTCCCTCAAATGTCAGCCACATCTTACTCTCAGCCTTATCAGCTAAATAATGTAATGGGTGAGTATCCGCTTGGCTAAACATACCACTCAATGACATGCTAATTGATACAAGGATAGAAAAAAAAGTGCGTTGCTGTTTCATAGTTTTATAAATATTAAATACAATTCAAAAAAAAATTAAATAATAATGCCTATACTTATTTCTTAGGGATTTCATTCACCGTATAATAAGCCTTCGTATGAAGAAGCTTCCCGCCATCTCTAGACTTCATAGAACTAAAATCAAAGTCATGAATATGACCCTCTATCAACTTATCCAGATATACCCTAACAGAAAGACCGTCTTCAGAAGGCACAGCCTTCAAAACCTTCAAATCGGTCTGATCTACCTCCGGACTTCCGTAAGCACCCTGGAAAATATGCGTATAAGTCTTCACCTCATAAGTCCCCACACCAGCTGCCACGCTCTTATCTATCGGTTTCGTGAAATGCACCATAAAACCATCCTCTCTAATATTAATCTCCCTAACCTCAAACGGAACAATACCAGACCAATCAATTCGCTGAATAGCATAAGGCTTTGTTCCGCGCACCGGCCATTGCCTATTCGTAGTAAAACCACCAGCAATAAGCTGCCCTTGAGGCGAAAACTCCACATTCATAATCCCCGTTGAAAGACCCTCTCTAAATGGATAACATGCGCCCTGCCATACCCCATTAATCTTCTCAGTTGTCGCACGCAAAATTAGACTCAACGTATAATCCCCAAAAAAAAGCTGATTTTCAAACGGTCCAAACTTCCCACCTGTCTGGTTCAGCTGAAACCCAGATATAGACCTCCCCATCTTAATATAAGGAAAACGAATCACCGGCGGCACTAACTCCTTAATCCTTTTCTTCTCTATCTGAAGACGTGAACGACTCTGAGGCTCTAGCGCAGGAACCTTCATGCCAGGTGCATAAGGATACCAATTGTAACTAGCAGGATGACCTAAAAAGCCTCCAGGCTTTAAATGCTTCAAAGAACAACATCCATTCCAAGGCCCCTGGCTCTCAATAGCAAACATCGCACCCTCAGCATTAGCACCCACACCTCCAGGACTTCTCAGACCGCTACATACAGGTATCATCTTACCATCAGGTGTAACCTTAACAGCCCACCCCCTAAATAAATTATGAGACTTATAGGAACCACTAAGACCCAGAGCAACCCATACATTACCATCCGGATCATGCTTCGATGAAAAAGCAAACTCGTGCCCCTCAGCATACCCCCAATTATTACTCAGTGTATCATATCTATCCGCCTTACCATCTTTATTAGTATCAGATATCCTCGTCACCTCACCAAATTGAGTCGTCACCAGAGCACCATCTCTCCAATCAAGCCCAAATATCTCATCCTGTCCTGTAGCAAAAAGATCATAACTCGGTGCCGGAACTGCATCCATAGCGCCCTTCACAAAATAAATATCCCCACGCCTTGTTCCCACCGCCAAACGCCCATCAGGTAAAAAATCAAAACTTCCAGGTCGCATCGGAACATGAGCCGGTATAGGCACATCTATTATCGGATAATATTTAGCCTCCTCCTCAGCAGTACCCCACATCTTCCCTAATTCCTCCGCATGTAGCAGAGAACTCAGACTAAATAAACTAACAGTCAGTATTGAACGTAATTTTACCATTGATATTCTAGTGTAAGTTCAGATTTCCCCTTAGGAAGCCTAAGCGGAATCAAAAGATCTCCAGGACTTCCCTCTCGGATCAACCCCTTATGATCACTTGTTATGCGCACCTTTAAACCTCCTACCTGATAAAAATCATCAGACAGCTTCTTTATAGCATCACTCACTCCTACCCTAAAATGAAAGAGGTCTTGAGCCTTTGGAGACTGAAAACTAAATGTCCTCTTAAATATAGCACCCTTACCATCTTTAACCACATCCTCAAAAAAATCATCAATTGCAACCTCACCATACATATACTGAAACGTAGGTCTCTGCTTATCATCCAAGCGATAACCCCGGAACTGATAGCCCAGATTATGCGGAAATGCATAACTCGTCTTAGACTTATATGGCCAATTATCATCCAGCGTCTTCATCTTATAAAAAGGAATACCAGGAGGAAATGCAATCCTTGATCCACCCTTCGCCCTAAATGAACCATGATTAATACTAGCAAATTCATTCTTCCACAATAATCGCAATGCCATCTCCTCAGAATCAAATGCCAAATTAATCCTCTCAGGATAACCCACTCCTATCCCGCGGAAACCCACAGTCCCACGCCCCCTCACTATCTCAGCTTTATCAAACACGCGCACATCATTAGATTGACGTGAAAGACCCTCAGGCTTCTTTGCCCTAACCCCATCCTCAAGATAAGCCCACAATGCCTCAATCTGCAGATCAGGCTTACCCTCTAACACATCCGGCCGGATTGACTTTCCCCCAGGCCAGAAACTCGGCATTATCCCAGTAGCATGAAACCTAGATGGATTCTTCATAAATAAATGAAACCAGTTCTTCTTCAGACTCTTCGTGATATGCGCAAGATCCAGAGCTCCCGCACCTGACGAATTATCACCATTGAAATTATGACACGCCACACAGCTAAACCCCTTAGGGCCTATCATATGATAACCCGCATTCTTAGACTCCTTAATACTCTCAATCTTAGGAAGCTTCACAGACTCTAATCGGTCAACCTCGCCAAACAACTTAGTCAAATGACCTATATTCTCACCACCGTAATGAGGCATCACCACATTCATATAAGGCCGCTGACGTTTACCCTCTAACAATACCTTATTCAACCACTCCGGCTTCAACTTTGCTCCTACATGAGATAAAGTCGGCGGCAGTCTACCCTGATCACCAAGCTCAGGATGAGTTCCTGTAAACAAGTCCATACGCTCAGCGCTAATCTCCCCCACCCCATCTCTCTGATGACACGCTACACAATTAAATGAAACCAAAGTCTTGTGAATATCCTCATGACTCGTCAGCTTCTTTTGCTCAATCGGCTTGAGCGCCTTAGAAATAAGGTCACGCTGCATATCACTAAAACCAAACTCTGGATGCTTCACCCTACCCCCAACAAGCTTGACTGGCTTACTTATACAGCCCTTACCTCCAACAAGATCAGAAAATGGCGTGTAATCACCAGAATCCACCTCAACATCATCGTGACAACTCGCACAACCAAGCGCAGCAAAATGCTTGCGCCCACTCACAGCCAACCCCTTATCATACTCAAATCGCTTGAAAGCCACTACCGGCTTATCAGAAACCTTCAACTTAGCAGATGCAATAGCCCCCCTCTTGAACTTAGGCCCACTCCACTCCAGGCTCAACTTCGCTCCCGGACCAGTCTTGTAATAAGTAAACTTCAACTTCTTCCATCCCGCATCCAAATTAACGGTCTTCTCGAACTTCCGCGGCCGCTTCCTCTGACTTGGCGAAACATCAAATAATGACTCCCCATCTAATACAAACTTACCCCCATTAAATTCCATATAAAAAGTATGCTCCCCAGAATTTAAAATATGAATCCATCCCTCGTAATCCACCGCATAATCTCCCCGCTTCACACCCACCCTACTCTGATCAAAATCAGCTATCTGACCACCACGTATAGCATCAACACCGTCAGAACCTAAACCCTCCCATACCTTGCCACGATAAAGCGTATAACTCAAATGACCTGGCACCTTCGTATCTCGTAATAAATACTCAGCTATACTCTCAACCTCACCCCCAGGTAAATCCAACCTCGGCATCCTCCCAGACGGTCTCACCGCGTGCGGATCCTTCAAAAAGGTAACCAAGCTCTTATGACTATACTTCTTCGCAAGATCGCCCAATGGCGCTGAAGACTTCACCATCGTCTCCTTACCCCCAGCATCTCTAGGAGAATGACAAGACACACAGCCCCTACTATGAAACAACTTCTCACCCTTATTAGCAGAAACCAAATCAGGAACCTTCAGCGCAAAATCATTCTTCTTCTGTGACAACAAAAAATGAGTCAGCGCCTCCGCCACCTCACCCTTTTCCTCATCATCCATACCCGCCATAGTATCAGGCATCGTCGTCCCAGGCTTCACACCATGTGGATCCAAAATAAATGACTTCAAATAAGATGGATTCACCCGTGAACCAATATCTACCAACCGCGGAGCCTTCTTCGAACTCTTCGCAAACGAAGAATCACTCCCATGACAAGCAACACAATTCATCTCCTCTATCAATACACGCCCCTTAAGCTCTGCCGAAATCTTACTCGCCTCCAAACCTGGAACAATAGGATGAGCAAAAAGCGTAGAAACTAATCCTAACACCAACAGTGCAGTATGAGAAAATCTATTAGTTGTGCGTTGATAGAGCATAATCGTAATAACCTAAACTAAAATATTGAAAATGAATTCCAATACACGCTTCTGTCACGAAATAAGAAACATGTTTATAACTAGTATATATTTATATTTTTTCGTCCCAAAAAATATACATCTCAATCACATAAAGCAACCAGAATGTTCACAGAACTAAACCACGCTAACCTAACTTAAAAAAACTCTACTCTAAAACCTCCTACTACGTCGTAACACAAGCAAACCAGATAGAGACAGTAATGCTAATGAAGACGGCTCAGGCACAACTCCCCCATCAAATGTAATCCTAAACTCTGTCGTATCTGTAAAACCTGCACTTCCAGGCGCATATGTAAAAGTCACCTCTTGAAAGGAAAACTCTCTAGCAGAAAATGGATCAATCAGGGCAATTCCTACCCCATCAGTAGAGCCTCCCTCAGTAGCCCTAGCATGCCCATTATCGGGATTACCTGCACTATCTATTAAAGATATACTGCCAGAACCATCATTAAGATAATGTGACCACCCTCCGCCTGAAGGATTCCCAGAAGTAGGGATACCTGTGAGCCCATACCCCGTAGACGCTGAGCTGAAATCTGGCATGCTTCCATCACTAAGCGTTCCTGAAATCGAAACCCAGTCAACAGTATTTGGCCCAGCATTATCTACTCTAGCAGCAAGAGCCAAACGCGTCGCACCACTGGTCGTAGCCGCTAAAACACCAGGCACATCTACCGCCCCTTGGTCAATGCTGTTTATATCCCCTAACTGACAGGGGGACTACATTCGGGAAAAATTAAGCTTTCAACAATTAAGGCTTGTACAATGTATTTACATAAGCATGATGAACGAATGCCTAGAAACCCAAATGCAATCAATTATTCACGCAAATTTCCCCAAAGTATAAAAGCT
>CALGZA010000054.1 GCA_937934595.1 uncultured Verrucomicrobiales bacterium
CCACGGTGCAGGTGCTCTGAGCATTCGCTGTTCCCCCACCAGATGAGGGCGTTGCGCTTGGTGCCTTCTATGCGGATGACGCGGCGTCCTAGGGCATCATAGCGGTAGCTGACGGTGCGTTTGCCGGCTTTGATGGTTCTGATGCGGTTGTCTGGATCGTAGGTCACTGTGTATCTTTTATTGTTTATGTGGTAGTCAGTCAAGTTCCCTTTTGCATCGTGTTTGGTGGCTTTGCCGTAGAGCTGGGTGATTTGGTCACTGGCGTTATGGCTTCTGAGTTGTGGTCTGCCGTTTTGGCTGATGCTGTTCCAGTAGCCGGCGTTGAGGCTTCTGTTTTTGCTTTCGGCTTTTTAGGAAGTTTCCATTTTTCCATTTTTCCATTTGCTGAACAGTAAGGCTGCTCGGCAAGTTTGAGTGGATGTCTGGCTGTGAAGTTTAGCTGTGGCTGTACTTTCTGGAGTGTGGTGGATTATTCCTTGTGCAGGTCTAGTCTGATGTAGTATTTTGTTTTTATGGTGAATTTGGGGTATTTTACTAATGTGGGATAGGTTTCTGCGAACTTGGGCGGGAGAGGTAGTCCGTGTGAACTCTCGACTCATGATTTTTTTAAACCACGGTATGGCTCAGGATGAGCTTCAGGCATAGAATCTCGACAAAATGAAAGCATCTATAACAATACCATTAGGTCTCTTGCTCTTGGTGATATCTTGTACGGTAGCTCAAGAGCGTAAGACCGAATCTGGTTTAGCTCGCCTTGATGGAGTTAACATTATGTCTAGAGAGCTGTGGGGTGGGCACAAAGTTAAGCCGGGTGATGAGAATCAGTATCAACTTCAGGAAGATATCGCGTATCTTTCTATTCATCATACTCAGTCTAGAGCAACTCATGTAAAGTATAGTGAGGAAGAGCTTCTTCGATTTGTTCAAGAGTATCATCAAGGAGGAGAAACTGGTAAGGGCGAGCTAATTCGATTTAGAGATATTGCCTACCATTATCTTGTTGGTCATACAGGTAAGATTTACAAGGGGCGAGATGAGAATAGAGCGCCGGCAAGTTTCACTCATTATCTTAGTGATTCTGAGCTGGAGGGTGCGAGGTATAAAAACGGCAAGGTTATGCCTGTGAAGGTGGTGTCAAAGGAGTCGCCTGGAAATTCCGTTGGGCATTTAACTGTCTCATTTATTTGTGGTAGGAACTCGAAGGGTGTGGTTCAGGATGCAGTTCTTCCCGCAGATTCAATGGCTGAGGCAGCGAGGCTTGTGGCTGAGCTGCTCGTGAAGCATGACCTCAAACCGAGTGATATAAGAGCACACCGAGAGTTCGCGAATACTGAGTGTCCTGGTGATGAGATTTATAGATGGTTGAGGGGTGATTCTATGGATAAGGCCGGAGAGGGAGTAGGGCTAAAGCTCATAAAGAAGGAGTTCTTTAAACTTAATAAGTGATCTCGAGTGGGACGGGGTAGGTGAGGAGTTCTAGCGTTTACTCCCTTATATGATGGGTTATAGTGGGTGGATTATGAGGCTAATACCTTCTGTGGTTATTATGGACTTATGGCGGTTTTATGGATTTTATTTTTGCAGGATAGTTGAGTGTTTTTGGCAAGCATGACTGGGGCGTTGCTCTTGGTGGGTTTGTTTTGTTCTGTTATGGTTCGATGGTGAAGTTGCCAGTGAGTGGTGTGGGGGTGGGGGATGTAAATGCTGTTCCAGTAAGGCGTCCTGAACTCGGGGTGTCATAGCCTAAGGTGAAGCGAATAGGTACAATACCATTAGAGATTACCAAGATCTGAGATCCGTAGCCTTGAGTATTTTCATGCCTAATTTCAGTCACAGTATTAGAGGTTCCGTTGTTTATTGTGAGTGTTCCTATGGGGGTATTTCCTTCAGGGTTTAGGTCTAGAACAATAGTTCCTGCATTTGTAATGGCTGTGAGCTTTTTCCCATAGTATGTATCGGGTGCAATTGTATCTGCTGGCCATGTTGTAAGGCTAGTGAAGAAAAATTGCCGGGGAGCGGATATTTTTGTATCGAATAAGTTTGATGTTGTGTTGGTATTTCCGAGGTAGCGACTATTTATTTTTGTCCATGTGGTCATATCCTCAGATGAGAATACATTGAGGCTGGTTCTGGGGGGTTGGTTGTATGTGATGGATGCTGTGTTTGAGGGGAAGGTAATTGTTGTTTTAATGCCTTCGACTGTTGGGAGTAGCTGAGCAAATTCATTAAATGCATTGGCTGGGGCGCCTGTGCGGCGAATTGTGACTGAATTAATGATGACGGGAACCAGTGGCTTATTGTTACTAGTGGCAACGGCATTGATGACATCTACTATGTTGGTTCCGGATGTGACATTACCAAATATTGTGTGTATTCCATTGAGGTGTGCTGGGGTGCCTACTGTAATGAAGAATTGGGATCCATTGGTGTTGGGGCCACTGTTAGCCATTGCTATTTGGTAGGGACTATTAAAGGTGAGTCCATTGGCAACTTCATCAGGGAATGTGTAGCCGGGGCCATCGGTTCCGAGTCCGTTTTGTGAACCTGCTTGATTCATGAAGCCTGCGATAACTCGGTGGAAGGTGATGCCGTTGTAATAGGGTTTATTTATTTTTACGACTCCGTTGGCGGAGTTAAGCCAGTTACGAGTGCCTTCGGCGAGTGTGATGAAGTTGGCTACGGTGCGTGGTGAGTTAGTGTAGTCTAGTTCTGTGGTGAAGTCACCTAGGGTGGTTTTAAAATCAGCGTAAATTTGTGCTTGTAGGGGGAGGCAGATGAGGAGGATTAGTTTGATGTTTATTATGATGTGTTTCATGTTATCTTTATAATTGGTGGGGTATTTTGGTCAAGAAAAAGGGATGAGGTGGGAGGTGGGAGTGGGTGTTATTGTTGTTTTATGGTGTGACGGTTACGATGGTTGGTTTTTGTTTTCCGAAGTGGTGTTGAGCGGCTTCTTGGATGTCTTTGGTGGTGATTTGTTTGATTTTTTCTGCGGTTTGGCGGTGGTTTATTGGTGAGAGGCCGAGTGTGGTGTCTATGGCGCAGAGCTGAGCCATGGTGCTGTTGCTTTGGTTGGCGAGTGCTTGTTTTGCTAGCCAGGAGGTTTTGACGTTTTGGAGGGTTTTTTCTGATATTCCTGAGTTTGTGATGTCGTCGATGGTGTTAAAGAGTTCTGAGCGAGCTTGGTCTAGCTGTTCTGGTGATGTTCCGAGGTAGAAGCCGAAGAATCCGGTGGTGGTGCCGTGGAACTGAGTGGCTGAGCAGTAGTAGGCGAGTCCGAGTTTTTCTCTGATGCGAGTGAATAGTGGTCCTGCCATGTCTGCGCACCAGGCGTGGATGAGGTCTAGTGCGTGTTGGTGGGGTGAGCCGATGGGTGAGCCTTGGTAGCCTAGTGTTAGGATGGCTTGTTGTTTGTCTAGGGTGAGGTTGGTTTCTGTTCCTTGGTTTATTTTTTGATCTGGGTAGGTGAATTGTTTACCTGTTGGTATGGATGAGAGGTGTTTTTCTGCTTGTTTGATGATGTTGTCTGGGTTGATGTCACCGAAGATGGCGATGGCGGAGTTTGATGCGTTGTAGTGGAGTGCGTGGTGTGCGTGTAGTCCGAGTCTGGTGATGTCTGTGAGGGATGATTGTGTGCCGAGTCTGTTGATTCCGTAGCCGCTGTTTTCGAAGAGGGATTCTTTGAGTGTTCGGAGTGCTAGGCTGACTGGTTCTTCGTCTTGTTCTTTGAGGCTGTTGAGTTGTGTGTCACGCTCGTGGTTGATATTATCTTGGTGTAGGGCTGGTGCTGTGAATGTGTCTGCGAAGATTTCTAGGACGGTATCGAGGTCTGGAGTGAGGCAGGATGCGGATATGAGTGAGGTGTTGTTTCCTCCTGATGCGCCTAGTCCTGCCCCTAGTGAGTCTAGTGTGGTGGCTATTTCTTCAGCTGATTTGGATGTGGTTCCTTTTTTTAGGAGTGTGGAGAGGAGTGTGGAGATGCCGGCTGATGCGGGGGTCTCGCTGGGCATTCCTGCGCGGATGGATGCTTGGATGGAGATGGTGGGGGTGCGGTGGTCTGGGCAGATGAGTAGCTTTAGGCCATTTGGTAGGGTGTGGGATGAGATGTTCCGCTCGGTGGATTTTTTAGTTGAGGAGGGTGTGGATTTTTTATTTGTTAGTGGATTTAGTGTGGTGACTGTGAGTATGGATTTGTTGAGTAGGTATTTGGTGCAGACGTTTCTGATGTCTGCTTCGTTGATGGTTTCGATTTGGGTTAGGTAGTCGCTGGTGAAGTTGAGGTTTCTGGTTTCGTGCCAGTTTGATGCGAGGTCTGATGCTCTGCCTGATGCGGTTGTGAGTGTGGCGAATTGTGATGAGAGGCACATGCGTTTTGCCTTTTTGAGTTCTGTGTCTAGTTGTGCGTGGCTGAGTTTTTCTATTTCTTGGTGAATGGCGTTTTGGAGCTGAGTGATTTGGTTAGTTTCTGCTTCTGCGCTGATGCAGAATAGTCCTGGCGTTTGTTGAGTGATCCAGCTCCAGGTTCCTATGTGGTGGCAGAGGTTTTTTTCTTCTCTGATGGTTTGGTAGAGTCTGGATGATCTGCCGCCGCCTAGTATGGTGGATAGGAGGTCTAGTGCTGCTGCGTCTTGGTGTGTGAGTCCGACGGTTTGCCATGCCATGTTGAGTTTGGTGGCGGGGATGGAGAAGTTGTTGTTGGCGGTTCTTAGTCCTAGTTGTTTTGGTTGGCTGGTGGGTGTGGCGGGTTTGGTGAATGATCTGGGGATTTCTTTTGTTAGGGAGTTTAGGGTTTCTAGCATTTGGTTGGTTTCGAAGTCACCTGAGATGGAGATGAATGCGTTTTCTGTGGTGTAGCGGTCCTTGTGGTAGCGGACCATGTCTGTGTGTGTGATGTGGTTAAAGAGCTCGAGGTGGCCGATGACTGGCTGTGATCTGCCGTCGTCTGCGAGAGCTGTGGAGAAGAGGAGTCTGCTGGCAGCGTTGTCTGCATCATCGAGTCCCATGTCTATTTCTCTGCGGATGACGTCTTTTTCTTTTTCGAATTCGTCTATTGGGAAGGTGGGTAGGAAGACCATTTCGGTGAGAGCTTGGAGGAATGTGTGTGCATTTTCTGCTGGGCCGTCGATGTAGTATACGGTTCGGTCAAATGTGGTGTATGCGTTCCATTGACCGCCGGCTGCTTGGACTGTTTGTGAGAGTTGTTCACCTGAGAAGGATTTGGTTCCTTTGAAGACCATGTGCTCGAGGAGGTGTGAGATGCCTGCTCCCATGAATGAGTCTTCATGGATGCTTCCAGAGGCGACCCAGATTTGGGTGGAGATGACGGGTGCTGAGGCGTCTGGGTCTAGGATGATGCGTAGTCCGTTTTCGAGTGTGTGTAGTGTGGCTGTGGTGTCTGGGAATTTCATTTGAGCTTGGGTTGGTTTATTGGGCTGCGATGCGCCATGTGAGGCGAGTGATGTATGACTGTAGGGCTTGTTTTGGGGTGATGTGTTTAGGGAGTGTTGGGGTGTGTGTGGTGCTTGATGTTAGGGAGTGTTTTTTTCTGATGGCTTTGTATATGGCGGTGTGGATGGCTGTTTCTGGGGTTGTATTGATTTGGAATGCGATGTTTGAGTTAGGGGTTCCTAGGTTGAGGTTTGCTGTTAGGTTAGTGGTTGATTTGATGGTGATGGTGGGGTTTAGAGTGCCGTCTGATGCGTTGAATATGAGGTTTTCTAGTTTGGGTATGAGTTGTTTGATGGTGGGGGTGTGTTGTTTGTGTGTGTTGATGTTGATGGTGATTTTTTTTCTGGTAGTGGGGTCTGGGTTCCAGAGTGGGGTTTGGCTGATGAGGGAGATGATGGCTGATGCGGCTTGTTTTTTGTGTTCTGGGGTGGCGTCTGATGCGCTGTCTATGATGCGTTCGTGTGCGATGCGGGCGAGTTGGGGTTTGCCATTTTTTTGCATTTGGAGGGCGTAGTGTGTGAGTTGTTTGGTGTTGAGTTTTTGTTTGGTTAGTGAGTTGAGTGCGGGTGCGATTTCTGGGATTTTGATTTTGGCGATTGTTTTAGGTGGTGAGGGTGGTGTGGGTTTGGGGGTAATTGGTTTAGGTGTTTGAGGGGTTGGTTTTATTTTTTGTTTTTTTAGGGGTGTTGTGTTTTTGAGGATGGGGTTATTTTTTTTCCAAGATGCTACGTCTTGAGCCGTTTCTTGATGTGTGGGTGGTGTGACTGTGTCTTTATCTTTGATGCAGATGTATAGCGTCAGGAGTGTGACGATGATGCTGAGAGGAGTGTATATGTACCAGGGTGTTCTCATGAGTGACAAAAATTATCATAAACCGGCGTGATGAACAGCAGGATTTTGAGATTTGGTGGTGTGGTAAACAAAAAAAATCGATCACTGCTTGAGTGATCGATTTTTTTGTTAAGTTTACTATGAAAAAAACTTTTAGGTGACTTTAGTCAGCTAGTTTAACTTTGAGAGCGCTTTTACCGACGCGGTTTCTGAGGTAGTTAAGCTTAGCGCGGCGGACTTTACCTTTAGCGACTACTTCGATTTTAGCGATGCGTGGTGTGTGGAGTGGGAATACACGCTCTACACCTTCTCCGTATGAGATTTTACGGATGGTGAATGATGCGTTTACGCCTGATCCTTTACGGCCGATGCAGAGGCCTTGGAAAAGCTGGATACGCTCTTTACCACCTTCAACAACGCGTGTGTGGACTTTAACTGTGTCACCTACGTTGAAGTCTGCTACTTCTTTGAGCTGCTCTTGTTCGATTTTGTTGATGATGTTCATCGGATAGTGTTGTTTGAAATTTTGTGTAAAAATGCACTTGGAGTGCAGTTGCGGGGCGAAGAGCTATCGGATTTTGGAGTGAATTGCAAATTATTTTTTAAATAAAAGTGGTAATATTTTATTTTTTTAGCTTTGTGTGTTGCTTTAATGGTCTTGTGGTTGCTTTTGATTAGAGAATGGGTAAGGTTGGGGAATATAAACCAATAACTGATTATTATGAGCGAAGAGATAAAGATTGTAGCGTATTTGAAGACATTTTGTGGATGGAGTGAGGGAGTGAGGGCGATCATGCGTAAGTATGGTTTGGCGTATGAGGAGAAAGATATAATTAAAAATCCAGCGTTTCGGTGGGAGATGGAGCAGAAGAGTGGTCAGCCGTTGAGTCCTTGTGTGGAGGTGAATGGGACGATGTTAGCGGATGTTTCTGGTGAGGAGGTGGAGCAGTGGCTTGTGGAGAATGGGTTATTGGAGTCTAGTTCTGCTGCTGCGGATGCTCCTACTGATAGTGCTTGTACGGATGCTCAGCATGAGGCTATGGCGCGTGGTGAGGATCCTTCTAAGGTGGGGACTATCAAGTTTATTGATTAGATAAACTTATTTTTAGGGGCTTTGTGCTAAGTAGACGGGTGGGTTTATTCACTCGTCTTTTTTGTGGTTGTATTAGTCTGTGGCACAGATCAAAGAAAATTTTTATTATTCTTTGGTTTGTAGTGTGTTACAGGTTTATTGTGGGTGCGGGTGTTTCTTGTGACTGGCTGCGTTATTTTTCAGTCATGGTGAGCGCATGATTCTCTGAGTGCTTTTCATAGAGACATACATTGCTGTGCGGTTTGTCTGGTTTGTTTCACTGTTGGTTAGTGTTTAGTGATGTTTGTGGTGTGGTTTTTATGTTTGGTGTGTGGTTTTTATGTTTGGTGTTTAGTTGTGGAGGATTTAGGGGTTCATGGATTCATCTGTATTGATTGTTCAGATGGTGTTATTTGTTTTTCTTTTGTCCTCTGAGGTATGCTTCTATGAAGTTATCGATTTCGCCGTCCATGATGTTTTGGATGTTTCCGCTTTCTTCTCCAGTTCTGAGGTCTTTTACCATTTGGTAGGGTTGGAAGACGTATGATCTGATTTGGTTACCCCAGCCGATGTCACCTTTTTCACCGTATGCGCGTTCTGACTCTGCTTTGAGTTTGTCTTCTTCGATTTGGAAGAGTTTTGCTTTGAGCATTTCTAGTGCGACTTCACGGTTGCGGAGCTGTGAGCGCTCTTGGGTGCATCTGATCATGATGCCTGTGGGTTTGTGTTTGAGTATGACTGCGGTTTCTACTTTGTTGACGTTTTGTCCTCCGGCTCCGCCTGAGCGTGCTGTTTGGATGTCAAGGTCTGCGGGGTTGAGTTCTATTTCGATGCTGCTATCGATTTCTGGTGTGACGTCGATGGAGGTGAATGAGGTGTGGCGTTTTCCAGCGGAGTCAAATGGTGAGATTCTGACGAGGCGGTGGACGCCGCGTTCGGCTTTAAGGTATCCGTATGCGTATTCGCCTTCTATTTTGACTGTGGCGGCGCTGATGCCTGTGGTGTCCCCAGCTTTGTAGTCGACTGATGATACTTTGAATCCGCGGCTTTCTGCCCATCTGTTGTACATACGCATGAGCATTTCAGCCCAATCGCATGCTTCTGTTCCGCCGGCTCCTGAGTTGATGGTGAGGTAGCAGCTGGATGAGTCGTTTGGTTTGTCTAGGAGGATGATGAGTTCGAATTTATCTAGTTCTGCGGAGATATCTTTGAATTCGTCTGCGGCTTCTTGTGCTGAGCTGGCGTCTTGGTATTCTTTAGCCAGGGAGATGAGTTCTGTTAGGTCTGCTGAGCGTTGTTCTATATTGATGAATGGGTGTAGCTTGCGTTTGATGTTGTTGGCTTTAGCTACTGTTATTTGTGCTTTTTTTGAGTCATCCCAGAAGTTGGCTTCGAGCATTTTGCGATCTAGCTCTTGTAGTTGATTTTCTAGCTTGGGGACGTCAAAGATACCTCCTGAGTGTAGTGATCCTGTCATCGATGGATGCTAGGTCTACTGCCAGGAGGTCAGCGTTATAGGTTTCAGACATGACTTTTGATAGTATGTGGGAGTTAAAGTGCAAGGCTTTAGTTTGTGATCATTTGATGGTAGGTGTTTGGGTGGGTTGTGATTTGTTTGGTCTGTGGTTGTAAGCTTTTTGATGATGGTGAGGGTGGGGAGGATGTGATTTAGTTTGGTGGTGATTTTACTTTGCTTGGGTTTTGGTATTCTGTAGTTGTTGTTTATGAATATAGAGATAGTTGATAAGCCGCTTCGGTGGGGTGGTTTGGATATGAATTTGTTTGGGATTGAGGGTGACTGTGCTGGTGAGAAGTTTGCAAAGCCGATTACGTTTGGTTTGGCTGTGGATCAGGATTATCTGTGGTTTGTTGGTGGTCATCAGGAGCCTGCTTTGATTCATCCGCAGGCTAGGCCAGGGGAGTTTCAGGGGGAGTTGTGGAAGTATGATGTGGCTGAGTTTTTTTTATTGGATCCTGTGAGTGGGAGGTATTTGGAGTTTAATTTGGCGCCGAATGGGGCTTGGTGGTCTGCGATGTTTACTGCACCGCGTGTGCGTGCGAGTGATGAGGATGTTCCTTTTGCTGGGGTGGCGACTTATGCTGAGTTAGCTCCTGATGGGAGCTGGCTTGCAGCAGCTGCGATTCCGCTTAAGCATCTGAAGTCTGAGTTAAACTTTGGAGATGGGGTGCGGATGAATGTGAATTTTATATTGAATTCGCCTGATCAACGATTTGCATCGGCTACGGATTTAGGTGGTGGGGATGCGGATTTTCATCAGCCTGGAAAGTTTAAGGAGGTGAATTTTTATAGGATGTGATGGTGTATTGGTGGTGGTATATTAAGGATTTTATTTCCAGTTGACTGAAGCGGGTGGGTCGTTTAGTAGTGAGTCATCGAAACTGGATCGGGTATTTCGGTCAGTGAGGTTTTATCAATTTAACTATAATCATTACAATCATGGCTACATCATTACAACGTAACACGAATAGAACACGTCCTACAAAATCAGCAGGAGCTAAGGCTAAGCGCTCTAAGGTGCAGCGTCGCCGTCTTGTGGCTTTGGGTATGGATGCTGCGGCTGTTGAGCTCTTGAATTCTTCTGAAGTTCGCACTTTACTCAAGCACCCTAAGAAGGTGAGTGCTGTTCAGTAGGTTGGATCTTTTTTATGGTGCTGGGCTTGTTGGCTCGGCATGCAAATCCCCTTGTTGCTCTGATTTTGAGTGGTGTGGGGATTTTTTGTTGCTGGTTTTGGTGTGCAGAAAGGTAAAGACATGGGTGCTTAGGTAAGTTTTTGCTTACAAGGTAGAGGGTGATAAGATGTCTGCCTATTCGATCATTTCCATCTAGGAGGGGGTGGATCGTTTCGAATTGATAATGGCTAATCGCGATACGAATGAGTTGAGGAATGTGGATTGATTCATTGTGCCAGAATGATTCTAGATCAGAGAGTAGTAATGGCAGTTCGTAATGGTGAGGAGGGATGAATACTGCATCTGCGAGAGTGGCGCCGCCTATCCAGTTTTGACTCCTACGGAATTCTCCTGGAGTTTTTATTATCATCTCGAGTGCCACTGAGTAGTGTGCGATGAGTCTCACTGAGCAGGCGGTTTGATAATGGAAGTTTAGCGAGGTCTGAAATAGCTGTGTTCATAGCGGTAATGTCATTTCTTACTTCTTGCCAATCGTTACGTTTCTCGTGAGTTTATTAATGGTTTTAAAGTGGTCAACTGGCTAAAAAAGAGTTTGGTAGTGAAGGTGATTATGGTTGTTTGGCTATTATTGCATTTAGCATGTAGATTTCAGCTTTAATGCGAATAGCTATTGAGGGCGTGACTTTGTGCTCTAGATTAAGACCTGTTTGCAAACTTTGTGAGCTGACACTGTAGGACTTTAGGAATAGGATGTCGTTCATGAGGCGAGTATCTGTAGTAGAGTGACTAAATCCGAAAAGTTTAATATAGATATCTAGTTAGTCCCCAGCATTTATTGTAGTAGTGTAAATCTTCCAATTTAGAAGGCTGGTTAGGGGTGCTATTTACAAATTTAGGTATTCGTAGATTATGACAAGTTTAAGGCGAAAAAATAGGCCTCATGGTGAACCATGAAGCCTATTGAGAAATGTGGTGGGTTGAAGACTAGTTGACGGTGATTTTCTCGCGTTCTTCTGTGGGGAGGTCGTCTCCTGTGTAGCCGTTTTCGTCTGCGTATTTACGGACGTCTTGGGTTATTTTCATGGAGCAGAATGTGGGGCCGCACATGGAGCAGAAGTGGGCGGTTTTGGCGCCTTCTGCTGGGAGTGTTTCGTCATGGTAGTCGATAGCGCGCGCGGGGTCTAGTCCGAGTGCGAATTGGTCACGCCAGCGGAATTCGAATCTTGCTTTTGAGATGGCGTTGTCACGTTCTTGAGCAGCGGGGTGACCTTTAGCTAGGTCTGCTGCGTGGGCGGCGATTTTGTAGGTGATGACTCCTTCGCGGACGTCGTCACGGTTTGGTAGTCCGAGGTGTTCTTTTGGCGTGACGTAGCAGAGCATGGCGCATCCGTACCAGCCGATGTTGGCGGCACCGATTCCGGATGTGATGTGATCATATCCTGGTGCGATGTCTGTGGTGAGTGGTCCAAGTGTGTAGAATGGTGCTTCGTGGCACCATTCGATTTGTTTTTGCATGTTTTCTTGGATGAGGTGAAGTGGGACGTGTCCTGGTCCTTCGTTCATGACTTGGCATCCTTTTGCCCATGCTCTTTTGGTGAGTTCACCTTGTATTTCTAGTTCTGCGAGTTGTGCGTAGTCGTTTGCGTCTGCGATGGATCCTGGTCTTAGTCCGTCACCGATGGAGAATGATACGTCGTAGGCGGCGCAGATGTCACAGATTTCGTCCCAGTGTGTGTAGAGGAATGATTCTTTTTGGTGAGCGAGGCACCATTTAGCCATGATAGATCCGCCGCGTGAGACGATGCCAGTCATGCGGCGTGCGGTGTGGGGTACGAAGCGGAGAAGGACGGCGGCGTGGATGGTGAAGTAGTCGACGCCTTGTTCTGCTTGTTCGATGAGTGTGTCACGGTAGAGTTCCCAAGTGAGTTCTTCGATGTTACCGTTAACTTTTTCTAGTGCTTGGTAGATGGGTACGGTTCCGATGGGGACTGGAGAGTTTCTGAGGATCCATTCACGAGTGGCGTGGATGTTTTTGCCTGTGGAGAGGTCCATGACGTTGTCTGCGCCCCATTTGGTGGCCCAGCGCATTTTTTCTACTTCTTCGTCTATGGTAGATGCGACAGCTGAGTTTCCGATGTTTGCGTTGATTTTTACGAGGAAGTTACGGCCAATGATCATTGGCTCGTTTTCTGGGTGGTTGATGTTAGCGGGGATGATGGCGCGGCCGCGAGCGACTTCTGAGCGGACGAATTCAGGTGTGATGAGTTTTGGCATTTCTGCACCGTAGGATTGACCAGGGTGCTGGTGATTCATGACGTTTCTGGAGACTTGCTTGAATGGGTCTATTTCAGATGGGCGGGGCATTTCGTATCCTTGAGGGGATGTGTTTTGCTGTTTGATGAATTCTTTGATGGTATCGCTAGCGTCATCTGGGAGCTGTTCTGGAGTGGGGTATGAATCGTGGATGGTTTTGAATTCTTCTAGGCGGCCCATGTTTTCGCGGATGGCGATGAATTCCATTTCTGGGGTGATGATTCCTTGGTCAGCGTACCATTTTTGTGTGACTGGGTGACCTTTTGATGCTTTGAGTGGATTGCGTTTTAGGCCTGGGTATTCTTTGAGTTTATTTTTGGTGGCTTTACCTTCGTTGTATTTTTCTGCGTGTTTCTCTGATAGGTATCCGTTGTCTACTGGTTTGATTTCACGTCCTTGGTATTCTTCGACGTCGGCGCGGTCTAGGATCCATTGGCGGCGGAGTGCTGGGAGTCCTTCGGTGACGTTTCCTTTAAATTCTGGGTCACCCCATGGGCCTGCGCAGTCGTATACGCGGATGGGTGGGTTGGCTTCTGTTCTGCCCTCTGGGAATGTGGCGTTTGCGGGGTGCTGAGTGTCTGAGAGGCGTATTTCACGCATGGGGACGCGGATGTCTGGGTGTATCTGACCTGGTACGTATACGCGAGTGGAGTTAGGGAAGATGGTGGGGTCTTTTTCGATGGCTGCGAGTTCTTCGCTGTTATCGATGTCTTCTAAGAAGTTTCCGGTGTAGTCTTGTCTTTGGATGGAGTTTTCGGGGGTGATGCCGTTGTTTGGATCTGGCGAGATTTGGTCTGGTGATGGAGTCATGATAATTTGTGTGTTAGTTCGTTTGATTGATAGTTGTTATTTTATTAAGTTATTACAACACATGAGCAGTGAGCTGAGGCAAATAGCTGAGGCGATGGCGAATGAGCCATTCTTTTCATTGCATGCAAATACTGTGAAAATAATGCTCACTATGAGTAGTAGCATCATCACGATGGCTATGAATGTGTGTTGGGAAGCGTTGCTGGAGCCTGTGGTTTTATTCATTTTAGTGCATGTCTATTTGTTGGGGTGACAGGCATTGATTCTGTTTGGTTAGAATCTATTGCATCCGGTGATTGGAATTTTCGACTTCCTCCGTCGGTGTTAGCCGATTCAGGTTCGAAGAGTTTTCTAGATCATGCAGAATCTCAGCCTTGTAGGGCACCCCTGTCGTTATGGGTTTATATTAGTGGTGTATTTTGGCTGAGTCAAGGAGGTATAAAAGGGCTGGACGGGGGAATTGATTTGTTTAGAGTTTGGTTTGAGTTGTTCATTTAAATTCTTACTAAAACTATCATCAGCTATCTATGAAAATTATTATACTATTATTGTTATCGGTTATGTCTTTGTCAGCGCAGGTTACTTATCAGGGTAAAGGGGGTGAGAGTATGAAGCGTATTGTATTTGTGGCGTCTGATCATGAATACCGAGCCGAGGAGACTTGTACGGCTCTTGCTAGGATATTAGCTAGGCATCATGGTTATGAGACGACGGTTCTGTATGGGGTGAATGATGAGGGTGAGATTACAGCTGGGGCTTCAGATATTAAGGGTTTAGAGGCGCTGGAGAAGGCTGATTTGATGGTGATGTTTACGCGTTTTTTGGATTTGCCGGATGAGCAGATGAAGTTTATTGATGGTTATTTGAAGCGTGGTGGGCCGGTGGTAGGATTACGGACGGCTTCTCATGGTTTTAGGATAGCGAAAGGGAAGAAATATTCGAAGTATGATTTTAGGTCTAAGGATCCTAATTATAAGAAAGGGTTTGGGCATCAGGTTCTGGGTAATACGTGGGTGGGGCATTATGGGGAGAATCATGAGCAAGGCACTCGGATACAATTGATACCTGAGCAGAAGGGTCATCCGATACTGAAGGGGGTCAATGATGGTGCTTTTTGTTATGCTGGGGGTTATAATGGTGTAGCGGATGAGACGTTTACAGTGCTTACTAATAGTCAGCCATTGCAGTCTATGGAGCGTGGGGCGAAGGTGGATGGGAGTAAGGAGCCGGTGCCTTCCACTTGGACACGTAGTTATACTTCTGAGTCTGGTAAGAAGGGGCGGGTTTTTCATTCTACTCAGGGGGCTTCTGAGGATTTGTTAGATATTGATTATAGGAGGATGATAGTGAATGGGATTTTCTGGGCTGTTGGTGATGAGGGTGCGATTAAGGCGACTAACGATGTGTCTTTTGTGGGTAAGTATCAGCCTAGGACATTTGCTTTTGGTGGGCATGCTAAGGGGGTGAAGCCGGCTGATATGCAGGATATTAATGGACCTATTATGCCTGTGAAGGAGGTAAAGGGAGGTGGGAAATAGTTAGGGGGCTTTTTTACTGGCAGCATGGCTGTTTCTGAGCTGGATTTATTTTGTGCCGTGCTGACTGTTTTTTATTCTGCTGGTCTGCAAAGTTCTGGAGAGAGGTGGGTTATGGTTCAAATGGTATTAGTTATTGGATTTTTTTCTGTATTTGTGATGGGTTGGTAGGGGATTTAAAAAGCCCGTAGCTTTTGATGGCTACGGGCTTTTTGGTTATTTTATTTAAAAGATGAATTTGATTTTTTAATCACGCTTCCATTGTTTCATGAATGCGATGATGTCGGCAATTTCTTGGTCTTTTAGTCCGAGTTGGCCTGCGCTGAGCATGAGTGATCTGCGCATTCTTTTGACGGATTTGATTTTGCTTTTAGGGATGATTTTTGTCATTCCGCCTGTGGATGAGACTATGAAGGGGTCGCCTCTTTGGAAGATGAGGCCGTGGACTTCTTTTCCGTCGTTAAGGATGATGCGGTTGCCTCTGAATCCGTGAGCGATGTCTGCTGATGGCATGATGATGCTGGTGGCTATGGCTTCACGTGATTGAGTTTGTCCCCAGCCTTTGAGTGGTGGTCCGTATTCTGGGCCTACGCCTTCGATTTTATGGCACATGACGCAGCGCATGATGGATTGCTTACCTTTGACTGGGTCACCTTTGAGAGCGAGGACTCTGGTGACGCGTTCTTTGCTGTTGGCGTCTGATGGTTTGTCTGCTGGGACGGTGATGGCTGTGACTGTGATTTTTGATGGGTCATAGATGCCGGTGTCAGCGAGGCGTTTTTTGATGTTCATTTCAGCCCATTCACCTGCTGCGTTTTTTAGGAGCCAGGTTGAGGCTGCTGTTTTGACGGCGGCGTCTTTGTCAGCGGCGATTTCGAAGAGAGCGTCTGCTGAATTAGGGTGGTTGATGAATGCGATGGATTCGATGGCGAAGTCACGCTGAGCGGCGGTTAGTTTTTTACTAAGTGCGCGTTGTTTGAGGTCTGGGATGGCTGATGGGTTCCAGAGTCTCCAGGTGAGTTTAGCGAATGATTCTGACCATTGGATAGGGTTTTTAGGTGCGACGCTGTCTCTGATGGCTTTCCAGATTTGTTCTTCTTTGTTTGCTGCTCCGAGGCCGATGGCTTCGATGGAGTTTTTGTCTTTTACGTCAATTTCTTTGGCGAGTGCGACGAAGATTTCTGATGATTCGTTTGCGGTTAGGTGACGTAGTGAGAGGGCTACGTCTCTTCTGACAGCTGGGTTGCTGTCTTTCATGAGTAGTTTGGCGTATGGCTGGATGTTTTTCTCTGTTCTTCTGAGTGCTCTGAATGCAACAAGGCGTTTGTTAGAGTCAGTGTCTTTTAGAAGTGCTTCACAGGCTTTTTTTCCTTCTTTGCCGAGGTGAGGGAGGAGCCAGATGGCTCTTGCGGCGATGAATTTGTTGTTGTGTTTGAGTAGCTCTTTGAGGGCTTTAAGTGCGCCTGGTTTATTTTTCTTTAGTTCGCGGAAGCCGAGGTATCTGACATTGACGGCTGGGCTGCTGAGAGCTGCGATTTGTCCTTTGATGGTAGCTAGGTCAGGGGTGGTGTTTTTTGGTTTGAATCCTTTTGGAGCGATTCTGTATATGGTTCCTGAGCAGCTTTTGTCCATGGTGCTGTGGCCTCCGACTCTGCCATCGAACCAGTCTGTGAAGTAGATGGCTCCGTCTGTTCCTACTGTGACGTCTGATGGGCGGAAGAGGAGTGCGACTTCTGCTTTTTCTTGGTCTTTGATGCCTTTGGTGAAGTCTGATCCAGCGTAGTTTCTTTCAAGGTTTGTGGTTGTGAAGTCGAAGCGGTCTAGCTGGTAGCCGGCTCCTTTTGGTTTGGGGTGGTAGCCGAAGATGGTGTTTCTGGCGGCTTCGCATGCGAGGTAGGTTCCGATCCATTTGTCACCGAGAGCGCCGTTTTCGTAGAATGTTACTCCTGTTGGTGATCCGTGGCCGTAGACGTCACCGACGTCAAATGTTCCTGGGTCGTTTTGTCTCCAGTGTGAGCTTCCGATGGATTCTCCGTTTCTGCGGACGCTGCGCCATGTGCGTTTACCGCTTCTGGTGAAGAATCCAGCTGATCCGTATTCAAGGATGTATGAGTTTCTGCAGCTGCCTACGTCGTCGTTGTCGTTCTGGAACATTTCGCCGAGTGAGTTTATGGTTTGCTCGTATGAGTTTCTGTATCCGTGGCCGACGATTTCTGCGTTTGTGGCGTCTGGGTTCATTCTGATGGTGGATCCTGCAGTCCAGATGAATCCGTCGCTGCTTTTTGCTCCTTTGTTGTTATCGACGTACCATTGGCCTCCGCCGCTTTTATAGGATCCGTTCATGAAGAATGTTTTTCCGGATTTGTCTTTAAAGATTCCTCCGCAGTTGCCGTTGTTGAAGTACCATTTTCCGTCAGGTCCTGCGGTAAGTGCGTGGAGTGAGTGGTCGTGTTGGCGAGCGTTGAATCCTGTGAGTAGGATTTCTCTTTTGTCTACTTTGGGGTCAAATTTTAAGTCACGGTTGGTGTCTGTGTAGATGATTAGGTTAGGTGGTTGTGAGACGACGATTTGGTTGTCGAAGACGGCGATGCCTAGTGGGCAGTCGAGGTCTTTGTCTTGGAGGAAGACTTTGGAGCTGTCAGCTTTACCGTCGCCAGTGGTGTCTTCTAGGATCATGATGCGGTCACCTGCAGGTCGGCGGTCTTTTTTTCTTCTGTAGTTAACCCCTTCGAGGACCCACATGCGGCCGTTTTGGTCGACGTCCATGTTTGTTGGGTTATAGAGCATGGGTGATGTGGCCCATACTGTGACTTCTAGGTTTGATCCTTTTGGTGTGGTGAATAGTTCTTTAGGAACGAGTGTGGCGGGTAATTCTGGTTGCCATTTTTTGTTGGATACTTTTTTGACTGCCTTTTTTTTCTTTGGAGCCGGTGCTTTTTCTCTGTGAAGAGGGCGTTTCATGGGTTTTTGGAGGAGGAGTTCTTTGGTGGGCAGAGCGACGGGCTTTCCTTCGACTGGTCTGTCGAGGTTTTTCTGGAGCATTTCTTTGGTGACTGTTTTTGATTTGACTCCGGTTGCTGGGACTTCGCCTCTGGCGACCCAGACGATGGCGTTTAGGACGAGTTTACGGAATTCGTCTATTGCCCAGTTTCTGTGGTAGTGGCCGCCGACGAATCCGATTCCTCTGCCGCCTTTGTTTTTTTCTGGTGCGCGGCACCACATGAGGGCTTGTTTTGTTCCGAAGCATTTGGCGCCTTTGGCGTTCCACATGTTGATGTAGTGGACGATTTTATCTGGGGTGGGGATGGCGGTGGCAACTGGGTGGTAGCAGTCACATTGTTTTTTGGTAGGGATCTGCATGTTGAAGTAGAATTCATCGTATGCGGTGAAGTTTTCTTTCATTCCGCGTGCGATGGGGTGAGATTTTTCTGGTGTGATGTCTGCGATCCAGTGTGGGTTTACTGAGATTTCGTCAGTCATGTAGGCACCGATCCAGTCAGTGAAGTATTTTTCACCGATTGCTTTTGGTGGGTGAACGCCGTAGTGCATGAACATGATACCCATACCTTCTTTGACTTTTTTGTCTAGGAATGCGTATTTTTCACCGAATCTGCCACCTGCGTCTGCGTAGATGATGCATGCGTCAACTCCATCGAATATGGATTCGTCTTTTGGCCAGCCGTAGTAGTGGACTTTAGCTTCGATGTCTATGCCGCTTTCGTTGAGTGCGTCAGCGAGTAGCATGCAACCTGCGCGGAATTCGTGTTCTCCGTTTGAGTGGCTGGGTTTGCCTGCAAGGAAAAGGACTTTCTTTTTAGCGGATGCTGTGAAGGCGGTGAGTATACTCAGTGTGAAGAGTAGGGTGATGGCTTTGACGAATTGTTTCATGATATTTATACGTTGGTCGCGCGGGATTATTACGTGTGAAGGGAAATTTGATAGTAAAAATTTTGTTTTTTTTGAAATTTTATGGTTAGGAGTTACATGTTTATTTTTTATTGTTTTAAGTGGAGTTGTGCTGTTGATTTATTGTTGGTTTTGGTATAGTGTTTCTTTTTCACTTTTAGCGATGATGACAGCGGCGCATGAGTCTCCGAAGACATTGACTGCGGTTCGGCTCATGTCGAGGAGTCTGTCTACAGCGAATAGTGCGAGGATGGCGTTGTTAGCGCCTGGGATGCCTGAGTTGTTCATGATGATGAGGATGGCGACCATGGATGCTGATGGTACGCCTGCGACTCCGATGCTGGTGAGGAGTGCTGAGATGACGACGAGCATTTGAGCTGTGAGAGTCATGTCTAGGCCCATGACTTGTGCGACGAAGATGACGGCGATGCATTCGTAGAGTGCGGTGCCATCCATATTTACTGTGGCACCGAGTGGTAGTGTGAAGCTGGCGGTTTTTTTGCTGACTCCTGCGTTGTCTTGAACGCAGCGCATGGTGATGGGGAGGGTGGCGGATGAGCTGGATGTGGAGAAGGCGGTGAGGAGAGCTGTTTTCATGGCTTTGAAGTGCTGTATGGGGTTTATTTTGCCGATGACTTTGAGTAGTATGGGGAGGATGATGAACATGTGGAGAGCGAGTGCGAGGAGGACGGTGAAGAAGTAGGGGGCGAGCTGGGTGAAGATTTCTGTTCCGCTTTTGTGAACGGTGACTACGATCATGCCGAATATGCCTATGGGTGCGCAGGTCATGATCCATTGTGTGATTTTGATCATGACGTCGTTTAGGCTTTGGAAGAACGTGGTGAGTGGTTGCATTTGGTTTTTAGGGAGTTGGGTCATTGCGATGCCGAACATGAGGCTGAAGACGAGGAGGCCGAGGAGCTGTCCATCTGCGCCTGCTTTTATGATGTTAGAGGGGAGCATTCGTTTGAAGATGGCGGTCCAGTCTTTGGCTTGTTCTTGGCGGTTTTCTGCGAATCTAAGTTTGTCGTTTTCTGTGGTTTGTGCTGGAGCGTTGTTGAATACTTCTTGGAGTTCTGTGTTTGGTTGACCGTCGATGAGTCCTGGCTGGATGAGGTTTACGATGATGAGTCCGAGGATGACTGCGGAGAGGGTGCTGAGGAGGTAGAAGCTGAGGGTTTTTAGTCCCATGCGGCGGAAGCCATCGAATCCGGCGAGTCCGGCGAGTCCAGCGATGATGGATGAGACGACGAGTGGGACGATGATCATTTTGAGTGCTTGGAGGAAGAGGTCACCGAGTAGGGAGCAAATGTTTAGGGTTTGGTCGATCCAGTTGGAGTTGTTGAATTGTTTAAGTGTGGTGCCTACGATGATGGCTAATACGAGAGCGATGATGATTTGCCAGTGGGCTGCTACTTTCTTCATGGGCGTAGCTTACAGATAAGTGGGGTGGTGTAAAAAAATAAATTTCACGTTGCAATTTCAGGGGGAGGATATTGACTGTTTGTCATGAGTAAACCTGTTCGCACCCGTTTCGCACCGTCGCCCACTGGTTATTTACATATTGGTGGTGCACGCACTGCTTTGTTTAATTGGTTGTATGCTAAGAAGCATGGTGGGGATTTTATTTTACGTGTGGAGGATACTGATGAGAGTAGGAATACTGATGAGGCAAGGGCTGCTATTTTTGAGGGATTGGCTTGGTTGGGTATAAGTGTGGATGAGGGGCCGAATGAGGGTGGGGGCTGTGGACCTTATAATCAGTCTGAGAGGCAAGATATATATGAGAAGTGGTTTCAGAAGTTGGTAGTGGCTGGGAGGGTTTATGAGGATGCTGGGGCTTGGAGATTCCGATTTGAGCGAAAGCCGATAACGATGCATGATATGGTGTGTGGTGAGGTGACTATAGATTATACGGATGAGTCTATAAATCCTGATATGACGGTTAAGCGATCAAATGGTGCGTTTGTGTTTCATTTTGTGAATGTTGTGGATGATATAGAGATGGGGATGACGCATGTGATCCGAGGTGAGGATCATTTGATGAATACGCCTAAGCATTTGCAGTTGTTTGAGGCTTTGGGTGAGGAGCCGCCTGAGTATGCGCATATTCCTTTGATTTTGAATCAGGATGGTTCGAAGATGTCTAAGCGTGATGAGGGGGCTGCTGTGGCTGGATATTCTGAGATGGGTTTTGTTTCTGATGCTGTGGTTAATTACATAGCGATGCTGGGGTGGTCATCTAAGGGAGATCAGGAGGTGTTTTCAGTGGATGAGTTAGTGCGTTATTTTGATTTGGAGGGAGTGAACCGTTCTGGAGCTAAGTTTGATGTGGAGAAGTGTGCATGGTTTAACCAGCAGCATTTATTGGCGATGGGTGGTGATGAGTTTGCGGCGTTGGCAGTTCCTTATGTTGAGGGTGCGGGGGTGGCTGTTGATGGTGATTATGTGAGGATGGCTGGTTCTGTTCAGGAGAAGGTGAAGTTACTTGCTGAGGTGCCGGGGATGATTTCTTTTTTCAGGGATGGGGATTATCCTTTTGATGATGCTGCGATGGAGAAGGTGAGGGGGAATGAGCAGGCGGTGGTTCTGTTGGAGAAGCTGGCTGAGAGTTTTTCAGGGTTAAGTGACTGGGGAGAGGCTAAGGGGAGTATAGGTGAGACTGCGAAGGCGAATGGAGCGAAGCCTGGTCAGTTGATGTTTCCTACGCGTGTGGCGCTGAGTGGGATGATGGGTGGGCCTGATTTGGGTGAGATTTTGAGTATTTTAGGTCAAGAGGAGTCTGTGAGGAGATTACGAAGAGCTATTGGGGAGCTGTCATGATGGAGGTTTATAGGGTTGATGATCTGAGGGGTGGGTTGGTTCCTGAGGGAGCGAGGTTGGCTGTTTTGGGTTATCCTGTTTCTCATTCGGCGTCTCCGCAGATGCATCAGGCTGCTTTGGATGCGCTGGGGTTAGAGATGAGTTATATTAGGGTAGAGGTAGAGCCTGGTTGTGTGCGTGAGGTGTTAGGTTTGTTAGAGGGTTTGGGTTTTTTGGGATGTAATGTGACTATTCCGCATAAGCTTGAGGCGATGGAGTGTTGTGATGTTTTATCTGATGCGGTTAGGGCATTGGGGGTAGCTAATACGATTCATTTTAGGGGGGGGGAGATTTTTGGTGATAGTACGGATGGTCCTGGCTTGGTGAGGGCGATTGAGGAGGATTTTGGGATGGTGCTTGAGGGTGCGAGGGTGTTGGTTCTGGGTGCTGGTGGGGGTGCTGGTAAGGCGATTTCTATGCAGCTACATTCAGAGGGGTGTGCTGATTTGTATTTATCTAACAGGACTGTAAGTAAGGTGGAGGAGCTGAGGGCTGGGTTACCTGATTCTGGTACGGTTGTGCATGTTTTAGGTAATGATGCGGCTGGGATAGATGCTGTTATTGGGGGTGTGGATTTGGTAATAAATGCGACTTCGATGGGGATGGGTGATGATGATGATTTACCGATGTCTGTTGGGGGGCTTGGATCAGGGCATAGGGTTTATGATGTTGTTTATAGTCCTCCTGTTACGCGGTTCATGGAGGCGGCTGGTGAGCGAGGAGCTGAGGTGGCGAATGGGTTGTCGATGTTGGTTCACCAGGGAGCGATTTCTTTTGAGTTATGGACTGGGAGGGAGCCTGACACGGGGTTGATGCGGCGTGCTGTTATGGGTTAGTTTTGTTTTGGTGGGGATTGCCAGTCTAGTCTGTGAATTTCTTTGAGTACCATTACTGTTTGTCCTTCGATGTCTTCAAAGTCTATGGTGACATCGAGTCTGATGCTTTCGGTGGGGTCAAATGTTCTGAAGACGTCATCTTTGTTTAATTTTTTTCGTCTGCGTTCTCGTAGTAATTTGAATTGTTTATTGAGTGTGGATCTGGCTTTAGTTTGGTGTTTTACGAAGACTGGTTGAGGGAGTTGGCTAGGTTTGTTGCTGTTGTTTAGAGCTTCTGAGAATTTGTATTCTGAGTATCCGCTTATGGAGATGGATCCTGTGGCTGGTTCTCTGGCGTAGAGTTTGAATTTTTTTGGTGTATTTTTGGTTTTATTTTCACCGAATCTGAACCAGCTCATTTCACCGAGTCTGACGAAGTGAGGCCAGTCGATGAGCCATTCTTCGCCTTGTTTCCAGAAAAGGATTTCGAATTTGAATGATGATGATTTTTTATCAGATTGTGGTGTGTATTCTAGGAGGAGTTCTGCTTTTGTTGAGTTTTTTTCTTCGATGAGTCTGAAGTTTAGATGGCGGGATGATGTGAGCTGGTTGTTCATGAAATTGCTGGCGTAGTAGCGGTCAATATCTAGAACGAGCTCACTGCCGTTTAGGATGTGCGTTGATTTTGTGTTGATGATGTTAGCGGATACGAAGCTGGAGAAGCGGTTGATGCATTTGTTGTATGCTGTTTTTTTTCTGATGAAGTAGTCTTTGTCTTCATTATCAAGTTGGTCGTTTTTTATAGATGCTACTTCAGCTTCTTTGTTTAGTTTAGAGACTGAGAAGAGTACGCCAGCGAGGCCCATGATCCAGAGGATACAGATGATGGTCCACTTGGTGCGTTTTTTTTTCTTCTGCATGGATAGGAAGTCTGCTTCATCCATTCCAGGGATGCCGTGTCTGGTTCTTTGCCTTGGTTGTTGTGATGGAGGCATGACGGGCATGGAGTTAAACTTTGATCTGACTGGATTTTCGCCACAAACATCACAGCGTATGTCTTCTTTGTTGATGATGGTTGACTTGAATAGTGCGCTACAGCGTTCGCAGTGGTATAGAAATTTGTTGTTTTCAGACATAGGGATGGAGTGATTATTGATTTAGTTTTGATAAGATCAATTCTTTTATAGTTGTTGTGGATGGGTGTTTTAGTGGGAGAACATGGGGCGTGCGGGGATGCCTTTTTCTGCGAAGTATTGTTTTGCTTCTTTGACTGAGTGCTGTCCGAAGTGGAAGATGCTAGCGGCTAGGACTGCGTCTGCTTTTCCTTGTTCTAGGACGTCAACCATGTGTTGTAAATTCCCTGCTCCTCCGCTGGCGATGACTGGGATGCCAACTGCTTCACTGACTGCTGCGGTTAGTTCTATGTCGTATCCGTCTTTTGTTCCGTCTGCGTCCATGCTTGTGAGTAGGATTTCTCCTGCTCCTCTGTTGTAGGCTTCTTTGGCCCATTGAATGGCGTCTATACCGACGGGTTTTCTGCCACCGTGGGTGTAAACTCCCCATTTGCCGTTGGCTTCTTTTTTGGCATCGATGGCGATGACGATGCATTGGTTTCCGAATGCTTCTGCACCTGCGTTTATTGCGTCTGGGTTGACGATTGCGGCTGTGTTCATGGCGATTTTATCTGCGCCTGCGAGGAGCATTTTACGCATGTCATCTACGTTACGGATTCCGCCTCCGACGGTGAGTGGAATGAAGCATTTTTCTGCGGTTCTTCTGACGACATCGACCATGGTGTCTCTGCCGTCGCTGGATGCTGTGATGTCTAGGAATACGAGTTCATCGGCTTCTTGTTGATTGTATGCGATGGCGCTTTCGACTGGGTCTCCTGCGTCACGTAGGTCAACGAAGTTAGTTCCTTTGACTACTCTGCCGTTTGTGACATCTAGGCAGGGGATGATTCTTTTTGCTAGCATGATTTGTGGTTGTTGTTTTTTACATTCCCCATGCTCCGACTTTGCGTTTTTTGGCGTTGTTTTCCATGGCTTTGAGGCGCTCTTTTTGTTTTTTCCAGTTGGTTCCGTCTGGAAGGTTTCCGCCTCTTGTTGATAGGCGAACGAGTCCTTCGTTAACGAGGAGCTCGTGGAGGTAGAATTCTTTTCCTTTGTCTTCTAGGATGATGAATGCGTGGATTCTATTTTCTGATGGTCTGTCTGTGACTGGTTCCCATTTTGTGATGACTTTGAATGTTTTTCCTTTGATGAGGCTCATGGTTCTTTTTTTGCCGAGTGTGCCGAGTGTGGCAGTTTGGTCACGATTGAGTCCGCCGAAGTATTTTCCTTGTTTGTCTAGTCTTTCTCCGTTGTTTTCTCCTCCTCCGTATGTTTTGTATGCGCTTTCAGCTGTGTCTGCGTAGTAGAGACGGATTTCGCTTTGTCCTTTGGCGTGTTTGATGTGGAAGCTGTCACCGTCGTTGTGTTTGTGGTTTACGAGGCGACAGTTTTCGAGGATTTGGTATTCTGATCCTTTGACTTTGACTTCTGTTAGTCCGTTTACGCTGATGGCGCTGGGTTTAGCTGAGGTGAGGTTGTCTATTAGGTTTGGGTTATGGTTTTTGATGTACCATGTGACAGCGGCGATTAGGAGTGTTACGATGAGCATCAGTGTGGATTGTTTTTTCTTCTTGGACATAGTGTTTTTTTGTTTGAGGGGGTGTTCTACAGTCCAGAGTAGCCTTTGTAAACCTTGTATGTTTTGGTGGGGACAGCTTGTTTACGCCATTCTTTTCTGAGTTTACGGTATTTTTTGATAAATAGTGTGGGGTTAGCCCAGTTGCTGTATGATTTTCTGACGCTATTTCTGTGCATTCCTATGGAGAGATTGTGTCTGATTTCGAAGTGTAGGTGAGCGGGGTACATGCCTCTGTTGTTGCCCATTGTGGCGATTTTTTGTCCACGGGTGACGAGGTCGCCTTTTTTGACTAACATTTTACGGTTGTGTCCGTAGAGTGAGTCTGCATATTTAATTTTGCCAGATTTTGGGTCACGGTATGCGTGGCGTATTATGATGACGCGACCCCAGCCGCCTTTGACGTCGTGAGCGAATGTGACTATTCCATTAGCGCAGGCGTAGATGGGGTCATGTAGGTCTGTGTTTCCACCGCCTGTGCCGTTCCAGTCCTCGCCGAAGTGGACGGGTTTTTTGAGGCGGATTCCGCGAGCTTTGTAGTATTTTTTTGCGTTTGGTTTGCCGACTGGGAAGTCGAATCCGTCAGCGAGTAGGACGCGAACTTGTTGTGCGCATGATGGGTGTGTAGTAAGCAGTGTGATTGCAGTTATTAATGAATATAAAAGATGGTTCACTGTTGTTAGTTTATGTTTTATTGTGGGTTGTGACGATTCAAAAATGTGGGTTTGTTATTGGGGGTTGAATAAATGGTGTTATTGATTAGAGTTTTTTATCTTATCTATTATACTTAAGCATGAATATACTTGGAGAATTTAACATACATGAACTTGGCACTAGTGGTGTGATCACAGTGGTGGTGGCGGTGCTGACATTACTTGGATTTATCAAGGGTGCTGTGAAGTTGGTGTTTCTTTTGTTTACACTGGCTGGAGCTGGTTATGCTGGGTATTGGGGTTCTGAGGTGGGTGTGAATTATATACAGGGCTTGTGGGCTGGGGCTCCTGAGTATTTGGGGACTGCTTGTGCTGCTGTGTGTGGGTTGGTAGTTTTTTATTTACTGTCTAAGATATTTGGATTTTTTACTGATCCTTTTGAGAATAGTGGTTTTATATCTCGGATAGCTTTTGGGATACCTGCTGCATTGGTTAGTTTGGTAGCTGCTGTGGGGTTGGTGTGGTTGAGTTTGAATTTTTTGAAGGATAAGGGTGGTGAGGGTGAGCTTAAGTATTGGATCACACAGGATGACTCGGAGGATGGGGGGCGTTTGAAGGGTTATCCTTTGTTGGCGAGTTTGAAGCAGAAGTTTGATTCATCTGTGGTAGGTAAGACGGTGTCTAGTTTTTACGGTTCTCATGATAGTGAGAAGCATAATTTAGCAAAGTTGCTGGTGATAGCAAATACTTCGATGGATAAGATGAGGCATTTAGCTCAGGATGAGAGGGTGGCTAAACTATTAGGTAATGCTGATGTGCAGCGGTTAATTAATGATGAGGGGGTGCAGGATCAGATATCTGAGAATGACGTGCAGGGCTTGTTGGATAATCCTGCGTTGATGGATGCGTTAAAGGATGGTGATTTGTTAGATGATTTATTGGCCATTGGGGCAGATAAGCTGAGGTGAGAGATGCTTTTTTAATTATGATTTATTAGATATAAGATATGCCTAGAGAAGATTATATAGCTACGATTGGTTTGGAGGTTCACTGCCAGATTACTGCGAATTCTAAGATGTTTTGTGGTTGTAGGGCTGCGTATGGGGATGATCCTAATACGAATGTTTGTCCGGTTTGTCTTGGTTTGCCTGGAGCTCTGCCTGTTTTAAACAAGCATGCAATAGAGCAGACTATTTTGGCTGGGATGTTATTAGGCTGTGAGACTCCTGAGGTTTCTAGGTGGGATAGGAAGAATTATTTTTATCCTGATATGCCTAAGAATTATCAGTTGACGCAGTTAGATGTTCCTTTGTGTTTGGGGGGTGGTGTTCCATTGTATGATATAGCCTATCCGAAGGATGTGCAGAAGGGTATAGCGAATCCTGGGAAGGTTGTGAAGATGAATAGGATTCATCTTGAGGAGGATGTGGCTAAGTCGACTCATTTTTCTAATCATTCTTTGATTGATTATAACCGTGCAGGTATGCCGCTGATGGAGCTGGTGACTGAGCCGGATATAGATACGGCTGATGAGGCTTATGCTTTTTTGAAGTCACTGCAGCAGATATTGGTTTATGGGGGGATTTCTGATGCTGATATGGAGAAGGGGCAGATGCGTTGTGATGTGAATATATCTGTAAGGCCGGTGGGGACGGCTGAGTTAAGGACGAAGTTAGAGGTAAAGAATTTAAATTCGATTACGGCTGTTAGGAAGTCTATAGAATTTGAGATTCAGCGTCAGTGTGATGAGTATGATGAGGGGATAGAGCAGAAGCAGGCTACGATACGATGGGATGATGCGATAGGGGAGACTGTGGTGATGAGGGTTAAGGAGGATTCTGCAGATTATCGTTATTTTACGGAGCCTGATTTGTTACCGGTAAGGACGGTTGAATTGGTGGCTAAGATGCGGAGTTTTGTCCCTGAGTTACCCCATGAGAAGCGTGAGCGGTTTGTGGTTGATTACGGTGTGTCTGAGTATGATGCTGGTGTGCTGACGTCTGAGAAGGCTCTGGCGGATTATTTTGAGAAAGCTGCTGAGGGTTCTAAGGTGGCTAAGAAGGTGGCGAACTGGGTGATTAATGGGTTACTGGGTAAGTTGAACGAGACTGATGTGAGTGTGAGGGATAATCCTTTTCCTGCTGGTTCTTTGAGAGCTTTGGTGGATTTGGTAGAGGCGGGAACGGTGACGAATAAGCAGGCTAGGGAGGTGTTTGATGTGATCTGGGAGTCACCAGATGAGTCACCGGCAGATGTGGCTAAGGGGCTTGGTTTTGAGCCGGCGGACCAATCTGCTGTGGAGGGTATTATTGATCAAGTAATTTTAGATAATCCGGATAAGGTGGAGGAGATCAAGGGAGGGAATCCTAGGATGGTGAACTGGCTGACAGGTCAGGTGATGAAGGCTTCTCAGGGGAAGGCTAATCCGAAGCTGGTAACGGATAGTATTTCTGCGAAGTTGGGTCTTTAGGTGGTAGCGACCTCGCGCATGTCTTCGTCCATGTCGGTTTCATCGACGATTTCGCCTGTGAGTTCTTCGATGATATCTTCTAGAGTGACGACGCCGTCAACTCCGCCAAATTCGTCTCTTACGATGGCGAGGTGTTGGCGGCTTTTTTGGAATATGGGTAGGATGTCATCTGCTTTATTGCTGTGTTCTACTTCGACTGGTTTGTAGCCGTGGAGTTTTACTTTTTCGTCGCCTTGACCTTTGATCATGGCGATGAGTAGGCTGGATTTTAGTACGACTCCGAGGACGTCATCACGTGATTCTCCGATGACTACGATGCGGCTGTGTTGGGACTCGATGACTTCATCGATGACTGAGTTTATGGATACGTCACCTTCGATGCATGTTAGTGAGATACGTGGTGTCATGAGTGCTCTGGCGTCCATGTCGTTTAGCTGGAAGACTCCTTGGAGCATTTCTAGTTCGTCTGCTTCGATGACGCCTTCTTCTTCACCTAGCTGAGCCATGTAGCGGATTTCTCTTTCGTCTGTGCTCATGATTTGTCTCTCTTTGCCGGTGAATGGGCGTGTGAGTATTTCTATGAGCCAGATGAGGGGGGTGAGTATTTTGGTGAGGAGGAGCACTGGTCTTGCCATGAAGAGGGAGATTTTGATGTTGTGTTTTTCTCCGATGGTCTTGGGAATGATTTCTGCGAAGATGATGACTAGGAATGTGAGTGAGCCTGAAATGATGGCGACTATAAGGCTGGGGTATATTTTGTTAGCTAGAACGGTTACTATGGTGGTGCCGCCGATGTTTGCGATATTGTTTAGTATGACTATGGTTGATATGGGGCGGCTCATCCTTTCTTGGATGGTGAGTAGTGCTTTGGTGGCTCGTTTGCGTTTGGCTTTGATGTTGTCTTCATCAGCCATCTGCCGAACTTTCATTATGGGCACGGAAAATAGCGCGGCTTCTGTGCCGGAGCAGAGTGCTGAAATGAGAATCACCATTAAGGCTGCAATCAATATGGTCGTCATAAATATTTAATAGAGGGGATACTATACTTGTATGTGTTGAGATACAACTAAAACTAGGTATAATACTTTAGTGTTATGTGGTTGGGTGGTATTTTGCTAGTTTATTTATTATGGTTGTAAATAAGAAGATCCTCCCGAGGGTTTCGGCAGGATCTTGTGATTTTAATGGGGTGTATAGTGTTATTTACGGCTGCGGCGAGCGAGGAGAGCAAGGCCTGCAAGTCCTAGTAGAGCGGAGGATGTAGGCTCAGGGACTGCCTCGCCATCGAATCTCACTTCACTGAGGCCGGCGAAGTCGAAGCCTGCACCGTGGTTGGAGGTGATGTTAAAGCGCACGAGTCTTGCGTCATCAGCAGCAGCTGCTGCTAGTGCGATGTCTTCTCCGAATGAGGTTGTGTCATTTCCTGGAGCTTGAGCGAATGTGAAATTACCAAGTGAGGTGAATGGTCCACCAACGCTTGATGCTACTAGGATTTCTACGCCGTTTACCCCGCGGTTAGAGAAGTTTACTTCATTGTAGTTCCAGACTGTTAGTGAGCTGAGGTTGTAGTTTGCTTCAAGGTCGAATGTGATTTCAGCGGGAAGAGTATCAGAGGCGCCGTTGAACGTTCCGTGGCTGAGCCAGCTTACAGTGTCTGTAAGATCGCTGTGAGTATTAGTGACTCCTGCCTGGTATCCAGTTCCATCTAGTGTGAATCCAGCCAAGCGATTAAATCCGCTGGTATTTAGCTCTGAAGATACACTTTCGATGGTTACACCTGAGATGGTTGCTGCTTGTAAAGAGCTGGCGGTGATAACTGCTGTTATTGATGTTGTAATGAAAGATTTCATATTGCTACGTATTTTATTAATCATGTTATATATTAATGATGCTATTATTGTTTAGATCGTGGGCAGAGTATTTTTAGTTTGTAAAATAGCAATATTAAATTTTAATTGTATTTTGTGATTTATTGCGTCTTTCTGAATGTGTGCTAGTGGGTTGCATTAGGAGATGATTTCTTTTACGACGCGGGCTTTTTCTACGCCTGTGAGTTTTTGGTCTAGTCCTTGGAATGGGAATGTGAGGCGCTCGTGGTCGATGCCTAGGAGGTGGAATATGGTGGCGTGTAGGTCACGGATGTGGACTGGGTTTTCTACTACGTTGTAGCTGAAGTCATCAGTTTTACCGAAGTGGATACCTCCTTTAACTCCGCCACCGGCGAGCCAGCCTGAGAAGCAGCGGGGGTGGTGGTCACGGCCGTAGAAGTTTGGTTTGGTGTTTCCTTGTCCGAAGACTGTGCGACCGAACTCTCCTGCGAATACGACTAGGGTGTCGTCTAGGAGGCCGCGCATTTTGAGGTCTTTGAGTAGTGCGGATGTGGGCTGGTCTACGTCACGGCATTGGCCTTGTAGGTTTTCTGGGAGTCTGGTGTGGTGGTCCCAGCCACGGTGGAAGAGCTGGACGAAGCGGACATCTCTTTCTGCCATTCTGCGTGCGAGGAGGCAGTTACGTGCGTATGATCCGGGTTTGTGTACTTCGGGGCCGTACATGTTGAGGACTTCTTTTGGTTCGTTGGAAATGTCAGTGAGTTCTGGGACTGATGTTTGCATACGGAATGCCATTTCTTGTTGGCTGATGGTTGTTTCTATTTCTGGATCACCGATTTCTGCGAGGTGTTTGCGGTTGAGGTCATCTAGTGAGTCTAGCATGCGTCGTCTGATATTGGCGTTGATTCCTTTTGGGTTTGAGAGGAAGAGGACTGGGTCGCCAGTGGATTGGAATGCTGATCCTTGGTGTTTGGATGGGAGGAATCCGCTTCCCCACATGCGTGAGTAGAGTGCTTGGACGTTGACTTTACCGCTCCAGCGTGCTGAGGGCATGACGACGTAGTCTGGGAGGTTTTTGTTGAGTGTTCCGAGGCCGTAGCTTAGCCATGATCCCATGCTTGGTTTTCCTGGTATTTCTGATCCTGTGCAGAAGGCGGTTTTTCCTGGGTCGTGGTTAATGGATTCGGTATTAAATGAGTGGATGAGGCAGAGGTCATCAGCGACGGTAGAGAGGTGTGGGAGTAGTTCGCTCATGAAGACTCCGCTTTTGCCTTGTTGGCTGAAGTTGAATTTTGATGGGACGATGAGTTTTTCTTTGCCTAGTGTCATGGCGGTAACTCGTTGTCCGTTGCTGATGGATTCTGGGAGTTTGGTGTTGTATAGTTTATGGAGGTTAGGTTTGTGGTCGAATAGGTCGATTTGGCTGGGTGCACCTGCCATGAAGAGGAAGATGATTCTTTTTGCTTTAGGAGTGTGATGTGAGCCGAATGGTGATGCGCTGTTTGGTGATGCTCCGAGGACTTTTGGTATGAGTGATCCGAATGCAGCTGAACCTAGTCCCATTCCGCTGTTTAGAAGGAATGAGCGGCGGGACTGGATGTTTGATGGTTCGTTTACGAGTGGGTTCATGTTCTGGTTATTGGCGGGTTTTGGTGATGTCCAGGTTGTAGATGGTGCTGGTGATGAGTGTCCAGGCGGCTAGTTGTGCTTTGGCTTCGTTGTCGTTTATTTTGAGTCCTTGGCAGAGTTGGTTTACGAGGTTTGGTTTTTTGCGGTATGTGTTTAGGAGGTCTTTGAGTAGGGTAGAGAATGTGGCTATTTCTTTTTTGTCTGGGAGCTGGGATGTTATGGTCTCGTAGATGTTGCTGATGCGCTCTGATTCGGTAATGTTAAGTTTGAGTTCTGTGTGAGCGAGTGTGCGGGCTGCTTTGAGGTATTCGCTCTCGTTTAGGAGGAGAAGTGCTTGAGCTGGGGTGTTAGTGCGTTCACGTCTGGCGATGCATGCGTCACGGAATGGTGCGTTTAGTATGGTCATTTGAGGGGGTGGTATGGCGCGTTTCCAGAAGGTGTAGATGCTTCTGCGGTAGATGTTGTCTCCGGAGCTGGGTTTGAAGCGTTGACCTGTCATGGATACAGCTGCCCAGAGTCCGTCTGGCTGTGGGGGCATGACGCTTTTTCCGAACATGGTTTTTGATAGTTTTCCGCTGCTTGCTAGGATCTGGTCACGGATCATTTCTGCGTCCATGCGGAAACGGGAGCCGCGGGCAAGGAGTCTGTTTTCTGGGTCTTTGTTGAATTGTTCGGTGGTTGAGGGTGAGGATTGTTGGTATGCTTTTGACATGACGATTTGTTTGACTAGAGCTTTGATGTTCCATCCTGATTTGACGAAGGAGACGGCGAGGTGGTCTAGAAGTTCTGGGTGGCTTGGTACTTCGCCTTGTGCGCCGAAGTCTTCTGCGGTTTTTACGAGTCCGACGCCGAAGAATTGTTGCCAGATTCGGTTTACTTTAACGCGAGCTGTGAGTGGGTTATCTGGCTGGATGAACCATTCTGCGAGGTCAAGGCGAGAGGCTATTTTTCCTTTCTTTTTGAGTGGGGGTAGGAAGCTTGGTGTGTCGCGCGGGACTTCGAAGGCGGGGTCGTCATATTGGCCACGGTTCATGAGGAATGTGGGGCGTATTTTTGCCCTTTCTTTCATGACCATTGCTTTTGGGATGGAAGCCTCTAGTTTGTTGCGCTGTTTTTTGATGGTGGCTAGTTGTGCTTTTAGGGTGTTGTTTTTTTGGTTGAGTTCGGTTTTTTTTGTGGGGTCTTGCTCTTGTTTTTCATCGTTGCTTGTGGTTAGTAATTGTTGAGTGATTTTGGTGAGTTGTTCTTTGAGTAGATTGAGTTGATTTTTTTGTTCTGGGCTGGGGAGGGCGGCGTATGGTTGCTGGAGGCCGTTTCTTTCTCTTCCGTTGGTTTCTGGTGGTGAGTCGATGTTGTTGAAGAAGGCGGATAGTGAGAAGAAGTCTTTTTGGGTTATGGGGTCGTATTTATGGTCGTGGCATTGTGCGCACTGGACGGTGAGTCCCATGAATGCGGTTCCTACGGCGGTGACGCGGTCTAGGACGTTTTTGAAGCGGCTTTCTTCTGGTAGGGCTGTTCCTTTGTCGATGATGAGGTGGAGGCGGTTAAAGCCTGAGGCGGCTAGTTGGTCGTTGGTGGGTTTTGGCATGAGGTCACCTGCGAGCTGGTAGCGGAGGAAGTCGTCGTATGGGAGGTTTTGGTTGAAAGCTCTGATTACCCAGTCCCGGTATGCGATGTTGTTTCTGTAGAAGTCTTTGTGCATTCCGTTGGTGTCAGCGAAGCGGACGAGGTCGAGCCAGTAGCGGGCGCTTTGTTCGCCGTATTGTGGTCTGGCGATGAGTGAGTCTACGAGTTTTTCGTATGCGTTTGTGGAGTTGTCTTCGAGGAATGTTTTGATTTCTGTGCGAGTGGGTGGGAGTCCAGTGATGTCTAGTGTTAGGCGTCGTATGAGTGTTCGTTTGTTGGCGTTTTCTGCTGGTTTGATTTTGTTTTCTTCTAGTTTTTTCATGACGAAGCTGTCTATGGGGAAGGAGCTCCATGTTGTGTTGGTTAGGGTGGGTTTTTTGGGTTCAGAGGGTGGGACGAATGCCCAGAAATTGTCGTATTTAGCTCCGTTTAGAATCCATTGTTTGATGATTTCTTGTTCGTTTTTGGATAGGAGTTTTTTGTGTGAGGTGGGAGGAGGCATCATTTTGTCTTCGTCTTTTGATATGATTCTGCTCCAGACTTCACTTTTTTCTAGGGATCCGGGTTTGATGGCTGTGGAGCCTCCGATGGTTCTGTATGCTCCGTATTTGCCGTCTGGTTGGTCGAGTCTGAGTTCGCCTTTTCGGTCATGTTTGTCGAAGCCATGGCATGCGAAGCATTTGTCGGATAGGATGGGTCGGACATCGTGGTTGAAAGATAGTTCTTTAGCTGAGGCGAAGGAGCTTAGCAGAAGTATGATGGCTGCTGGAATGGATAATTTGGATGTGGATATTTTGTAAGAAGGCATGGCGTTGGTTTTGGTATACATGCGGATTGTATGTGATCTTGCGGATGCAGGATAGAATTTGCAGACTTATGGTGATTTTGCTTACTGATTGGATGATAAGCGATTTTCTGGGTAAAATAAAAGTTTAATGCTTAAAAGTTGGTAAATTGTCTTTTGGTTGCGTGAGGTGACATTTCTTTGATTCTTGTCAAAAGAGGCTTGCTAGATTATTGCTTATGGATATTTTTCCGTGACTCTGGTGATGCTCGGATTGAGTGTTGCTGTATAAGGGGCTTATTTAAGATTTAATTTATCATATACCGTCATGTCTGCATCACCGAATCATCCGAAACGACCTTATCCACTTGAGCGTACACGAAATATTGGAATAGCTGCGCATATTGATGCTGGTAAGACGACGTTAACTGAGCGGGTTTTGTTTTATACTGGTATGATTCATCGTTTGGGTGAGGTTCATGATGGTGCGGCTACGACGGATCATATGGAGCAGGAGCGGGAGAGGGGGATAACGATTACGTCAGCTGCGGTGACTTGTGAGTGGCTGCAGAAGCCTGTGGAGGGTGTGGTTAAATTATATGAGGATCAGAAGCAGCGGATTAATATTATTGATACGCCTGGTCATGTTGATTTTACGGCTGAGGTGGAGCGATCTTTGAGGGTTTTGGATGGTGCTATAGTTGTTTTCTGTGGTGTGGCAGGTGTTCAGCCGCAAACTGAGACGGTGTGGAGGCAGGCGAGTAAGTATAAGGTTCCACGCATAGTGTTTGTGAATAAGATGGACCGGACGGGGGCTGATTTTGATTATGTATTGAATGATGTTAGGGAGAAGTTGGGAGCTAATGCTGGGGCGATACTTATACCCATTGGGTCTGAGGAGAATTTGCGAGGTCAGATAGATGTGGTGAATCAGAAGGCTATTATATTTAATGATGATGATAAGCAGGGGTCTACGTTTGATGTTAGGGATCTTGAGGGTGATGAGGTAGGTGTGGCAGAGGCTGCGAGGCTTGATTTGATTGATCAGATTGCTGATATTGATGAGGAGTTGGGTGAGAAGTTTTTGATGGAGGAGGAGATTACTGGTGTGGATCTTAAGTCTGCGATACGGCGTGTTACGATTAGCAATGATTTTATTCCTGTTTCTGGTGGTTCTGCTTTTAAGAATAAAGGGGTTCAGTTTTTGATTGATGCTGTTGTGGATTATTTGCCTAGTCCTTTGGATGTGGATGCTGCACAGGGTTTGCATCCGGAAGATCCGGAGAGTGAGGTGCATATTGAATCTAGTGATCATGGTAAGTTTTGTTCGTTGGCATTTAAGTTGTGGGCGGATAAGTTTGTTGGGAAGCTAGTGTTTTTCCGTGTTTATTCGGGGACGGTGTCTAAGGGTGATATGGTGTTTAATCCAAGGACGGGAAAACAGGAAAGGGTTCAACGTTTGATTCAGATGCAGGCGGATAAGACTGAAGAGATAGAGACTGCTTATGCAGGTGATATAGCTGCTTATGTGGGGATTAAGAATGTGACTACTGGGGACACGCTGTGTGATAAGAAGTTTCAGATATTGCTTGAGCCACCATCATTTCCTGAGCCTGTTATTGCTATGGCTGTGGAGCCTAAGACGGTAGCGGATTCAGATAAGATGGCTGTGGGGCTTGCTAGGTTGCAGGAGGAGGATCCTACGTTTTTAGTGAAAACTGATGATGATACTGGGCAGACGATTATTGCTGGGATGGGTGAGTTGCATTTAGAGATTATTGTGGACCGCTTAAAGAGAGAGTTTAATGTTGCGGCTAATGTGGGTAAACCGCAGATTGCGTATCGAGAATCTATTTCTACCAATGCTAAGGGGCATGGAGAGTTGAAGAAGCAGTCTGGCGGGACTGGTCAGTATGGAGTGGTTGATATAGAGGTGAGGCCTAATGAGAAGGGTAAGGGGCTCACTATAGAGAATAAGGTGACAGGAGGAGCTATTCCTAAGGAGTTTATTAAGTCGGTTATTTCTGGTGTTGAAGATTCGATGTCCAATGGTGTGGTAGGAGGTTATCCTGTTATTGATGTGCATGTGGATATAGTTGATGGTGAGGCTCATGATGTGGATTCTACGGATAATTCGTTTAAGGTTGCGGCGGTTTTTGCGGTTCGAGATGCTTTTGAGAAGGCTGGGCCACAGTTGCTGGAGCCTGTTATGGATGTGGAGATTTCTACGCCTATTGAGTATCAGGGTGATATTATGGGAGATCTTAATCGTAGAAGGGCGCTTATTGGTGGGATGGAGGCTAAAGGGAATGTGAGCACGCTCAGGGCTCAGGTGCCACTCGCGGAGATGTTTGGTTACATGACTGCTTTGAGGACCGTGTCTTCTGGGAGGGCGTCGTATACGATGGAGCCAGCTAGTTTCGAGCCAGTTCCCCAGGCTATTGTAGATGAGAAATTTGGGGCTCGTTAAGTGTGATTATGGATTTCCGAGGTGATTTTATGTGGTGATAGTTGATACTGATCTTGGCTTTGGTTCAATATTAAGCTGTTTTTTATATAAAATTTCAAAAAAATAAAAATAGGGCTTGTCAGTTTGCGTTTTCTAGGTAAGTTCGCCGCCCCACATCGTGCTTCAAGTTAAATATGAAGCGCTTAATCAGATAAATTATCGGGAGCAGCTCCGGAAAACATGGCTATACGAGGAAATCTCGTTCGTCTTGGTGACCGTGTAAATGACCTGTAGTGCATCTTCTTATACACAAAAAACATGAATATAAGTTATTAGGTTCTAGTTCTCAGTATTTGAGTGATTAAGTGGTATATTTTTAATATCAACAACATATAACAAAGACAAACATGCAAAACCAAAAGATAAGAATCCGACTTCGTGCATACGACCATCGAGCAATCGATCGTTCTGCGCTCGAAATCGTAGAGACTGCCAAGCGCACAGGGGCCAAGGTAGCTGGACCGATTCCTCTGCCGACAAGAGTTGAGAAGTTCTCAGTGAACGCCTCAGTTAACCAAGATAAGAAGTCAGCTGATCAGTTTGAAATAAGAACTCATAAGCGTGTTCTTGATATAGTAGATCCTACAGCCCGAACTGTTGATGAGCTCAAGAAGCTTAATTTGCCAGCTGGAGTTGATATCCAAATTAAAATTTGAACCACGAAACAATCTAACCATTTATTACTATGTCACTAGGACTATTAGGAAAAAAGATAGGAATGACCCGTGTTTTCGATAAAGAAGCTGGTGTTATGATCCCTGTAAACGTCATTGATGTATCAGGAAACGAGTTTCTTCAAGTTAAGACGACTGAGACTGACGGCTATTCAGCGGTTCAGATCGGTTATGATGACCAGAAGGAACAACGTGTGAATAAGGCTAAACTTGGTCACATTAAGAAGAACGGAGGGACGCCAAAGAAGCAGATAAAAGAGTTTCGGTTTGCTTCTGACGCAGATCTTCCAGATACTGAAGGTGCTCATCCTGGAGCGGCTGTATTTACTGACGGCCAGACCGTTGACGTGATTGGAACCACTAAAGGTAAGGGTTTCCAAGGTGTTGTTAAGCGTTACAACTTCGCAGGACAACCTGATTCACACGGTCACATGATGCACAGGCGCCCAGGTGGTGTTGGAGCAGGTACGTGGCCGGGTCGGATCTGGAAGAATAAGAAGATGCCGGGACGTCATGGTCAGTATAACCGCACTGTTCAGAATCTTAAAATCGTACAGGTTCGCCCTGAAGACAATGTAATCCTCGTTTCAGGTGCTGTTCCAGGACCTAATGGAGGATACGTTACCGTCCGCCCTGCAATTAAAGCAGCTAAGGCTAAATCATAATCAACTATAGAAAGAAACCACTGTAATGTCAGTAAAACAACTTTCACTCGAAGACGCTGCTTCAGCCAACATCACTGTTGTCTCTGGTACATCTAAGGGTAATCAAGCCGTGCACGATCTTATCGTAGCATACCGTGCTAATCGCAGAACTGGATCAGCATGCACAAAGACTCGTGGAGAGATCCGTGGATCTGGTAAGAAGATCTATAAGCAAAAGGGTACCGGTGGCGCGCGTCATGGAGCTCGCTCAGCACCTATTTTTGTAGGAGGTGGTGTGGTTTTCGGTCCTCGCCCGCGTGACTATTCTAAGAAGGTCACTAAGAGCACACGTAAGCTAGCTCTTCGTAAGGCTCTTGGTGAGAAGATAGCAGCTGGAGAAGTTGCTTCAACCGCTTCATTTGCCGTTCCAGAAGCTAAGACAAAACTATTTATTGCTGCTGTTAATGAGATTACAGACGCAAAGAAGACGCTTATCATCGCGAAGTCATTTGACGAGAAGACTTACTTATCTGGGCGCAATGTTAAGGGCGTGCAGCTCATAACAGCAGACGAAGTCAACATTGAGCAGATCCTTCACGCCAACGCGGTCATCATTGTAGAGGACTCATACGAGATACTCGCAAAGAGAACTGCATAATCACTAATTAGAAAAGAATCAAACAGATGAAAGATATATACCAAGTCATCGACACTGTTCGTCTCAGCGAAAAAGCATCACTCCTACAGGAGCAGAATAACGAAGTTGTTCTTAAGGTGGCGCAGGGGGCAAACAAACTCGAGATCAAACGCGCAGTTGAGCAACTCTTCGGCGTTAAAGTAGAAGCGGTCCGCACATGTAATTACAGTGGTAAGAAAAAGCGCCAGCGTAGAGCTGATGCTGGACGCACGGCAAATTGGAAAAAAGCTATTGTGCGTCTTAAGGAGGGCGAGTCACTAGATTTAGTCTAAATTGCTTTACGCTGCAAAACGAAACATTAAAAATCGAAAAGAATAGCGAACAATGAAAACATTTAAACCAGTAACACCATCAAACAGATATAAGGTGTGGAATACATTTGAGGAGATAACTAAGACTACTCCTGAAAAGTCACTTCTACGTCCTAAGAAAAGATCTGGTGGTCGTAACAATCAAGGTCGTATTACATGCCGTCACATAGGTGGTGGACATAAGAAGAAGTATAGGCTAGTGGATTTCAAGCGTAAGAAGTTTGATGTCGAGGCAACTGTTGTAGGCATAGAGTATGATCCAAACAGAACATGCCGCATCGCGCTTATTCAGTATACTGATGGTGAGAAAGCTTATATACTAGCTCCTCAGGGTCTTGAAGTAGGTGCTACAGTAGTCTCAAGTGCCACAGCAGCACCTAAGCTTGGTAATGCAACGCCACTAAGCAATGTTCCTCTTGGAACAGCTATACATAATATTGAGCTCACTCCTGGATCAGGCGGCAAGATTGCTCGTTCAGCAGGCCAGCAGGCAGTGCTTTCCAACCGTGAGGAGGGAGTAGCTCTTGTTAAGATGCCATCAGGAGAAATTCGTAAGTTTAACGATCGATGCCTCTGTACTATTGGTCAAGTGGGCAACCGTGATCACATGAATGTAGTTTCTGCTAAAGCAGGTCGTTCACGTTGGATGGGTATTCGTCCTACAGTTCGCGGAATGTGTATGAACCCGGTAGATCACCCGAATGGTGGTGGTGAGGGTAAGTCTAAGTCCGGTGGTGGCCGACAGCACCTCAAGTCACCTTGGGGTCATGTTAAGGGTCAGAAGACACGTCAGAAGCGAAAAGCATCAGACAAAGTCATCGTTCAACGTCGTAAGACAAAGAATCAATAATTTATAACCACTAACTGAAACTAAATTTATGCCAAGATCACTTAAAAAAGGACCATTTGTTGACCAGAAACTACTCATCAAGATTGATGCAGCGAGTGAAGCTGGGAACAAGAAGCCTATCAAGACGTGGAGCCGTAGATCAATGATCACACCAGACTTCGTAGGCCTCAACTTTGCAGTTCATAACGGTAAATCATTTGTAGCTGTATATGTAACTGAGAACATGGTCGGTCACAAGCTCGGTGAATTCGCTCCAACTCGTATTTTTAAAGCACACGGAACCGTAGGTAAGAAGTAATTCTGAACTTTGCCATTTATCATTTTATGAAATTTAATGTCCATACACAACATATACAATTAACAAGAGCTTTGCTTTTCTTAATAAGTGTATTTATGGTGTCAGGACTAGTTTCAGGGGATGAAGGTGGCACCGATGCTGTTTATGTTCGTCAGCTTGAGCAAAGTGTTAAAGCTTTACGACTAAAGAATCAGAACCTCTCAAAAGCTCTCGTTGTATCTAATCAGGATACTGTAAGAGCTAAAGGGAAGTTAAATAAAATCCGCTTGGAATTAGAAGCGCTCGGAACCTATCCATTGGGTACGGATGATGAGCGTCTCATTCAGGCAGTGGCCAACCGCAAGGTGCTCGAGGATCGCCTCGCTAAGCTGGAAACAGCAGCGACGACTCTCACCGCTCAGGTACGTGAATACCTAAAGCACGCCTTTGTAGCCGATGACCAAAAGCGCGTTAAACTCGAAAAAGAAATTAGAGGACTTGACGTGTTATTGGGAATCATAGATAAGCCGCGTCCGCAGATAGATCTGGGTTCATTATTTGAAGCTAAGATTATCGGTAAAGATCGCCAATCAGGTGCACTCATACTGAATGCTGGGGAGAAGCAGCAAGTCCGCATAGGAATGACATTCCGTATCCTACGTGGTAAGAGCCAAATAGCAGAAGCAAGGATTGCAGAGGTAAGACCAGAAATAGCTGGTGCCTTAGTAATCCAACTCGATGATCCAAACAACGCGGTTCGCTTAGGCGACATCGCATCAATCAAGACACAAAAATAACAATCAACATCTTAAAACGATGGAAGTAAAATCAACTTATAAATTCGCTCGCGTCTCCGCTAAAAAAGCCCGTGACGTATGCCGTGCTATCCAAGGCCTTCCAGTATCGTCTGCCCTAGACACGCTGAACTTCACACCGAAGAAATCAGCATTTCTAATCGGTAAGACACTGAAGAGTGCTGTAGCAAATGCAGAAAACAATCATGACCTTGACGCTGATGATCTCATCGTAAAGGAAGCAACAGTGGGAGTAGGACCAACATTTAAGCGCTTCAAGCCACGAGCTAGAGGTTCTGCAGGTGGTATTCTTAAGCGCACAAGTCACATCTATATCACACTTGATAAAGCTGTTGAAGTAGCTGAACAGTCATCACCGAAGAAGGTAGCCCCGGTTAAGAAAAAAGCTGTGGCAGCTGAAACTGAGGCACCTGCTGGGTCACGCGGTAAGACTTATGAATCGGCACCAGACAAGGTAGATGACTTGAAGGTCATCAGTGGTGTAGGTCCGGCTATTGAGGAAAAGCTAAATGGTTTCGGTATTTACACCTATGAGCAGATAGCGAACTGGAATGCAGATAATGTAGCAACATTTGATGATCTGTTATCATTTAAGGGGCGTATTGACCGTGATGACTGGATATCTCAGGCTAAGGAGCTTAACACAGGAGGGGCAGATGCGTCCTAGAAATAATTAAAGAAACAACTCAACAACTAATCAATTAAAATTATGGGACAAAAAGTAAATCCGATTGGATTCCGTCTAGCACTTAGTAAAGACTGGCGCTCAAAGTGGTATGCCACAGGAAGTGACTATGCTGATAAGCTTCACGAAGACCTGAAGATACGTAAGTATATTAAAGGGCGTCTTCAGTTTGCGGCGTTATCACGTGTTACAATAGAGCGTGCATGGAACACCGTGAGAGTGACTCTTCATACCTCAAGGCCTGGGCTGGTAATTGGCCGTAAAGGATCTGAGATTGAAAAGATGACATCTGATATTTCTAAGTTATGTGGAGGATGTTCAGTTAAGATAGATATTCTTGAGATACGCAAGCCTGAGTTAGATGCTCAGCTTGTTGCTGAGAACATAGCTGTTCAGCTTGAGCGCCGTATTGCATTCCGTCGCGCGATGAAGCGTGCTATCCAGACTACTATGGAGTTTGGTGCTGACGGTATCCGTGTTCGTTGCGCTGGCCGCCTTGGAGGCGCTGACATTGCGCGTGCAGAGTGGTATCGTGAAGGGAAAGTGCCTCTACAGACACTACGTGTTCCAATCGACTATGGATTCGCAGAAGCTGCTACGACATACGGGATAATCGGTGTCAAAGTATGGATTAACAAGAAAGAAGAAAAGCCAGGAGCACCGGGCGCTAACAATCGTGGGGGCCGAGGAGGTCGCCGAGGAGGTGGGCGTAACGAGCGCGGAGGACGTCCAGAGCGTCAAGGCTAGAATAGAATTAACCACTAACAAATTTAGGAAGAAATAATAATATGCCTTTAATGCCAAAACGCACCAAGTTCCGCAAAACTCAGCGAGGAAATCGCGGAGGAAATGCGCAGCGTGGTACAGACGTAAGTTTCGGAGACTTTGGTCTTCAGTCACTTGGTCGCTCATGGATGAGTAACCGCCAAATCGAAGCGTGTCGTATCTCAATCAACCGTTTTCTCAAACGTAAGGGGAAAGTATGGATTCGAGTATTTCCACATAAATCAGTCACAGGTCGTCCACCAGAAACTCGAATGGGTAAAGGTAAGGGAGCTGTTGACCGTTGGGTAGCTGTAATTAGGCCTGGAACTATGATCTTTGAGATTGCAGGTGTTCCAGAGTCAGCAGCTAAAGAGGCGCTCCGACTTGCATCTAACAAGCTCGGATTCCGCACTAGATTCGTTCAGCGTAACAAGCTCGCTAAATAATCAAATCAAACCTAAAAATAGAAAAAATAACTATTATGGCAAAATTTAAGGAATTAAGTGAGCTGACAGCTGATGAGCTTTCAAATCGCCTTAGAGACCTCAAGCAAGAAGGTCTTAATCTACGTCTCCAAGCGGCTACTGGCCAATTAGAGAATACCGCCCGCATCAAAGCAGTCCGCCGTGAAATAGCGCAAGTAAATACTCTATTTACTTCGCTTCGCAACAAGGCTGCTTCACAATAAACCATAGACAAACACATACACTATGAGCGAAAAAACAAATTTACGTAAAACAAGGGTAGGTAACGTAGTTTCTACATCCATGGATAAAACCATCGTTGTTGAATACGTGGCACGTGTGCCGCACCCCCGCTTCAAGAAGATCGTTAAGAAGACCAAGAAGTTTTACGCGCACGATGAAGACAGTAAGGCTGCAGTTGGCGACAAAGTTCGTATTACTGAGACGAAGCCTATTTCAAAGAAGAAATGCTGGGTTCTCTCAGAGATTCTCACTCACTAAATCAACCAATCAACATTTACTAATATCATGATCCAAATGGAATCAAGCGTATCAATCTGTGATAACACAGGTGCGCGTTCAGCAAAAATGATCGGTGTTCTAGGCACTCGTTCTAAGGTAGCTAATGTAGGCGATATTATCACAGCACACGTGCGTGAGGCTATCCCAACTGCATCTATCAAGAAGGGCGCAGTGATCAAGGCGGTTGTTGTAAGGACAGCTGCTCCAATCCGCCGTAAGGATGGTTCTATACTCCGTTTCGATGGCAACGCTATTGTTGTTATCGATAAGGACAATAACCCCAAAGGAACACGTATTTTCGGACCTGTAGCTCGTGAACTCCGCGAGAAGAAGTTCATGAAAATCGTTTCTTTAGCTCCTGAGGTGCTCTAATTATTAACTCAAAGCAAATAATCATTATGAAGACTCACGTTAAAAAAGGCGACACTGTTGTAGTGATCTCAGGTGGCCATAAAGGCAAGTCTGGCAAGGTGCTCTCAATCAATGAGGCGAAGCAGCAAGTCACAGTTGAAGGCGTCCGTAAGATCAAAAAGGCAGTGCGACCTACACAAGAAGATCAAGAAGGTGGTATCAAAGAGCTTGATGGTCCTATCCATATCTCTAACGTTAAGAAGGCCTAGTGTTTTCTTAAAAGTATCATCTAAATTTAAGCGGCACCTTAATGGTGTCGCTTTTTTATGTCAGTATAAGTTAGTGGACATTAACCTTGGGGTTAGGGTAGTAAAACTTACCAACTAGCTGGATTAAAAATACCCGCTAAGTTTAGGTGATTATATTTCAAGTATACATCAAGACGAAGTTCACCCTTGCGGTATTTTGAGTCACCTTTAACGTTCGCCTAAAAATATGAGCATCACAGTAACCCATATCATGTTAGGATTCACTGTCATATGTGCTAGTGTAGCTATATGGCATGAGATTTTTTGGTATCGCAAACGGTCATGGAAAAAAGCTGAGGGTGAAGTCGTTGATACCGTAGGTGTTTCAGATGACGAACGTCCTGTTATTAATTACACACATGAAGGAACTACTCATTCATTTACCTCTATCTATAGTGGAAGTGGGTGCCCATCTATAGGTGATATTACACAGGTAATTTATAATCCTAAAACTTTCCAAGCTGAATATTTCACTCTTTCCAATAGATGGTTTTTCACTATCATCCCTCTGTTTTTCGCTGTTGTATTTGCTATTTTAAGCCCAAACATATAATATAAATATTCACTCATACAAATGAAGCCCAATAAAAATGGCGAATCGGGTAGGTAGCGGGTTCTAACCGCCACCCCCCACACCACCGGCCATACGGATCCGTAGCACAATACTAAGTGCACAATAGATCGGTGTGGAAAACTAAGTTGGATTTTTCAACCAATATATCTTCAATAGATGCATAGATTCACTCCAGGGAGCTTGTCGATAAAGTTGGTGACGTAGCCAGCGGATGAAACGTTGCGTCCTGTGACTGGCGCGATCGA
>CALGZA010000055.1 GCA_937934595.1 uncultured Verrucomicrobiales bacterium
TGATGTCTTTATTGGCTCGAATGTTTTTAAACAACGACAGATTTTGTATGGGAAAATCTGCAAGCAGAGTCATCTCCCAGATGAGTTAAGTATCGTTGAAATCGAAGCGCCAAAGGGTGCGCGGCTTGGGTTAGAGGTCGTTTTGGATGATTCTAAAGCATCAGCACTGGTGAGAATGACAGGTGATGAGGCTTCGACGTACTCGGCTCTTCATATAGATTTGAAGACACGATCCTACCGTGAAGTTCCTTTTCGAGACTCCAAGACCGCGTTGTATACTTGTGGCTTTCGTAGATTTTCCGATCTTGATGGAGATCGGATATGTATAGTATTTGATGAAAAAAAGACGGATAAATTGGTCTGGTGTTTTGATGTTGAAACTGGTGAGAAGCTTTGGGAGTCTAACATTAATTGGATTAATCATGCTTTTTGTGGGAATTTCTTAGTCACAGTAATCGGTGATGTGCCAGAAAGAATAACAGGTGATAGACCTGAACTCAATCACACCTCATGGAAGATGGATTTAAGGACCGGTGAGGTGAGTCGCTTGACAGAAGAGAAGGTTGCCAATTGGATCTCTGTTGCTGGTGATGGGGTTGTCTTTGGATTAGCAGATGAGGGGCGTGGTAACGTGACTTATATGGCCATTGAATGATGGGTGTGCGATGGGGGTTCAAGCATCATTTGTATCCTTGTGCTTATATTGTGGTTAAGGCCTCGTAAGATTACGCTTACGTGGCTGAGGGAGCTTGTTGCACAATGAGTGGATTGATGGGAGACAGTTTTTTCATTATAAATGGGCTATAGGGTTTGTGCTTTGCTTAGGCTGGCGTGGGCTTTCGAGGCCAAATGGGTATTTCAGTTCTGAGGGAGCTCTCTTTATTGATGGTTATTATTTATTTAACTTCTGTTAGATTTTGTAATTTGAAGAAGCGGTTGACGTTTTGTTCTGTGATGGTGGCTAGTTCTTGGAGGGTGATTCCTCTGGCTGTGGCGATTGTTTTGGCGGTGTGTAGGGTGAATGAGGGTTCGTTTCTTTTGCCACGGTGAGGTGTGGGTGCTAGGTAGGGCGCGTCAGTTTCTAGCATGATGCGGTCAGGGGGAGTGAGTGTGGCGGCTTCTAGCGTTTCTGTGGCTTTTTTGAATGTGGTGATGCCTGTGTATGAGAGGTAGCCGCCGAGGTCTAGGATGGTCTGTACGTGTGGGTTATTCCATGGGCCGAGGAAGCAGTGGAAGACGGCGGTGACTTGGTGTGCGTATTGGCTGTAGATTTCTACTGCGTGTTGGAGTGAGAGGGGTGGGGTGCCGGTTTTTTGTTGGGGTTGGTCACGGGTGTGGATGACGATGTTTTTGTTGTGTTCTGCGGCGAGTTGGAAGTGCTGGTGGAGGAGGTTTCTTTGTTTGGCGTGGTAGTTTTCTGTGGTCCAATTTTGTGGTGCTGGGTGGAAGTAGTCTAGGCCTGTTTCGCCGATGGCGCAGCATTTGGGGTGGGTGATGAATTGTTTGAGGGTTTGGAGGTAGTTGTCTGGGGTGTTGTGAACATCGCATGGGTGGATGCCGATGGTGGCGTGTATTTGTGGGTGTTGTTCTGCGAGTTTGATGTTGGTCTCGATGTCTTGAAGGGATGTGGACAGTGTTATGATTCTGTGGATGTTGTTCTCTTTGGCGCGTTGGAGTAGGGTGGGTATTTCTTCTGGTGGGAACTGGTGTGAGGCTAGGTGGCAGTGTGAATCTGTGAACATGAAGGGTGAAGGGTAAAGGATGAAGGATGAAGGGTTAGGTGGAGAGTTGGAGGGCTAGTTTTTTCATTTGTGCTGCCATGAGTGTTAGGGCGTTTGCGCGGGTGGGTGCTAGGTGTTCTTTGAGGCCTGTTTGGTCGATGAAGCTCATGTCAGCGGTGAGGATGCTTTCTGGGGTTTGGTTGCTGAGTGTGCTGATGAAGAGAGCTATCATGCCTTTGGTGATGAGTGAGTCTGAGTCAGCGTGGTAGATGATGTTTCCATTTTGTTTTTCTGCATCGAGCCAGACTTGGGATTGGCATCCTTGAATGAGTTTGTCTGATGATTTTGATGATTCTTGCATGGGTGGGAGTTTTTTGCCGAGGCCGATGACGTATTCGTAGCGTTCGGTCCAGTCTTGGAATATTGAGAGGTTTTCTAGGAGTTCGTTCTGGGCTTCTTGGATTGTCATATTGTTTTGTGGCTGGATTTTATTTGGCTTTGGCGAGGGATTTTGAGATGAGGGATTTGAGAGATAGTCCTTGTACTACGATGGAGAAGATGACGATGATGTAGGTGACGACTAGTATGTGGCTGCGTGCGTCTACGTCTTTAGGGATGGCTAGTGCTAGAGCGACTGAGATGCCGCCTCGGATGCCGCCCCAGGTGAGGATTTTGATGACTCCTGGGGTAAACTCTTTGTTTTTACCGAGGAGTGATACTGCGCCTGCTGATGAGAGGAATCTGACTGCTAGAGTGACTGGGATGAGTATGATGCCTGCTATGATGACGGGAGTGGAGAAGTCTAGTATGAATATTTCTAGTCCGATGAGTAGGAATAGTATGGCGTTAAGTATTTCATCGATGAGTTCCCAGAAGGTGTCGACATTTGAGCGGGTTTTTTCGCTCATTGCGTTTTCTCGGGCGTGGTTTCCGATCATGAGTCCTGCTACGACCATGGCTAGTGGACCGCTGAGGTGGCAGGACATGGCGAGGCGGTATCCTGCGGTGACGAGTGCGAGGGTGAGTAGGACTTCTACGTGGTAGTTGTCTATGGATTCTAGCATTTTGTAGCAGATGAATCCGAGGACGAGTCCGAGAAGGATTCCTCCACCAGCTTCTAGGAGGAAGTCATGTGCGACGCTGGTGACGGTGACGTTTCCGATGCCTGTGGTTGCGATTCCGACGAGTACGAGGTAGATGACGACTCCGACTCCGTCGTTGAAGAGTGATTCTCCGGTGATTTTGGTTTCTAGTGATTTAGGGGCACCTGCTGTTTTGAGGATGCCGAGGACGGCGACGGGGTCTGTGGGGGCGATGAGGGCGCCGAAGACGAGGCACCATGTGTATGGGATCTGGATATTTAGGAGTGTGAAGATGTAGTATGCAGCAGTTCCTACGGCGAATGTGGTGATGGTGACGCCGAGGGTAGCCATGATGGCGACGATGCGTTTTTGAGATTTGAGGTCGTTTAGGTTGACGTGGAGTGCACCGGCGAAGAGGAGGTAGCTGAGCATGCAGTTCATGAGAGCTTTGTTGAAGTCAATGGATGCGACGAATGCTTCAGCGGAGTCATCGAATGTGGGTATGAACTGTCCGATGCCAATCATGATTAGGCTGGCGACAAGTGAGATGAGCATGATGCCGATGGTGATGGGGAGTTTGATCCAGCGGTGGTTCACGTATGCGAAGAGAGCGGCGAGTGTGAGTAGGATGGCGGTGATGTCTAGAAAGTTCATGAGTGTAGGTTTTTTTTGTCTGTTGTGATAATGGGGTGAGTGGTTGGGAAAATCAAGTAGAGGTATTTTGTTTTTTGATTTCAATCTTGTGGTGATTGTTTACAAGTGGGCATGAGACAGTATCATGAATTGTTGAGGGATGTTTTGGAGAATGGGGAGAGCCGGGGAGATAGGACTGGGACTGGGACTAAGTCTGTGTTTGGGAGGCAGGTGCGTTATGATTTACGTGATGGTTTTCCATGTTTGACGACGAAGAAGTTACATTTGCGTTCGATTATTCATGAGTTGTTGTGGTTTTTGAAGGGTGATACGAATATTTCTTATTTGCAGGAGCATGGTGTGAAGATCTGGGATGAGTGGGCTGATGAGAATGGTGATTTGGGGCCTGTGTATGGTCAGCAGTGGCGGGCATGGGCTAAGGATGATGGGACGGTGGTGGATCAGGTGGCGAGGTTAGTTCATGATTTGCGGGAGAATCCGACTTCTCGGAGGCATTTGGTGTCTGCTTGGAATGTTGGTAAGGTTGATGAGATGGCGTTGCCGCCGTGTCATTTGTTGTTTCAGTTTTATGTTCATGATGTGGGTAGTGAGAGGCCGGGGTTGTCTTGCCAGCTTTATCAGCGTAGTGCTGATTTGTTTTTGGGGGTGCCTTTTAACATAGCATCTTATGCATTATTTGTGATGATGGTGGCTCAGGTATTGGGTTATGAGGCTCGCGATTTTGTGCATAGTTTTGGGGATTTGCATTTGTATAATAATCATTTAGAGCAGGCTGAGGAGCAGCTGGGTAGGGATTTTAGGCCGTTACCTAAGATGTGGATTAATCCTGAGGTAAAGGATATCGATGGTTTTGTTTTTGATGATTTTAGGTTGGAGGGGTATGATCCGCATCCTCATATTAAGGCGGAGGTTTCTGTTTAATACCATTTTCACAGTTATTCTGGATTGATAGTAGTTTCTATATATTTGGGACCAGCAGCAGAGCTGATTTTTTGAAGTGCAAAGCAATATATCAAGATTAGCTTCGTTATTCGTCAGTTGCATAGACCGCTATTCGCTTTCCTCTTGCCTT
>CALGZA010000056.1 GCA_937934595.1 uncultured Verrucomicrobiales bacterium
TCAAAGTTAAATTGATTTGTCCGCACTTTAGTAAATGTGGAATAGGGAGCTAGATAAGCCCTCACCGTAGGTTGAGCGGTAGGGAATCTATATAAGCCACCACCAAACTGACCACTATCAAACGTCATAATATACCTACCAGCCCCAAGAATCTGAACGGCAGAACCCGCCCTAACAACAGACCACACAGGGTAGAGACTCTCACCCGATGATGTAGCAGACACTGTTAGCATGTGCCAGTCAGGCACCTCATCCGTCACCGCCTCAAGGAACTCGTCTTCCTCGAATTGATTAATAAAACTAAACTCCGCATTGATCATGCCAGATCCTAGATCACGCCACTCATGCACGTCTAACCCCAGCGCATAACTCTGAGTGCTAGCCACCGCAGAATAAGAACTCCCGTCCCACCCCTGATGAATAATAGCCTGATCATCCTGCACACCACCTCGCGCCATCGCACACAGGTATCCATCTTCAAAGCCATCTTTCTGAGATTCAGTTAGATAAGCTAATCTGAAATCAATATCAGACGGCTCACTAGCCACAGCATTAAATCTACCCACCACATCAGCACTCTCCATCTCTAGTGAGAGCCTATCCACTTCCGCCTTGATAGTAACCCCTCCTTTACCTGGAGCCGCTATATCCACCTGCGTCACCCTCATTAGGCGCGTCCCATCCAGCCCAGTAGGCTCATAAACAGGAGATATTAGATCGCCTTTTTTCAGGAAATCCCAAGTATGATCCAGCTTGATGGCATCATATTTCACCGTTGGCACCCCAAAAGTCTTTGCCACTCTGTTAGCTATCAGAGAAGCCACCTCCTCAGTCCGTATCCCCTCAAATCTTATTTCCTTAGACCTCCTCCCCGCCATCTCGCGGGATGAATCATCCGTGTAAATCACATTCTGAGGCTCAAGACCATTTTCCTCACTGGCATACGTCACCCTCACCTCATTGATCACCGTGCTATCATTCCAGCCGCCAGGAGTTACCTGCGGGTCATCCAGAAATGCCGTCTCTGGAATATGGATAACAGTATCCGCCGCCCTCTTAAGCCTGAAGAATTGCTTGCCGTCAACTTCGTAAATTTCGCCATTGCAGAAGTTTAGAAGCTCCTTAATCAGCACATCAGCATTACCCCGTTTATCTAACTTAGGAGAGTAACCCAGCCCCTCGGACCTCAGCACATCACACGCAGCCACCCAGCTAGCTGTATCAAATAAGTCTTTACTCTTACCTCCGCCATAAATTGGATTTGTGAGCAGATCGTAAATAATCTCAGGCACAAGCTGCCCATCAGCCACCACATGATAGCTATCAGCATCTTGATTAGGATCACCAGACACATTAGCGGGGTCTAACACAAGAGCTTTATTGATACAGCTAAACACCAGCTCGAAGTTAGGAGGTGATGGCGTAGTGCCAAAAAGTATCTGGTCTAGCACAAAGAAAATTAAATGCCTATACGGAGGGTGCTCCGCTCCATGCTTGGCTAGCTCTTGATCCATCACCCCACCACCCCGCACAGTCCCTATCTCTTGGTTTCCTGTATATAGGATCATAGGCACATTCTCAGCATCCAGCGGCAGAGACCAGTAAGCTGTCCCACCACTCCCGCTACCCGCCGCCAGCTCTCCTTCCCACTTCGTGACATCACCTTTAAGGATCTTCTTTATTGTTAGGTTGCTGCCGTATCCCAGCCCACCCGCGTAACTCCCGTAATACTCAATGCCCGTGGTAATATTAGAGCTGGAGCTTTTACCCGTCTGCACTTTTTCAGTAATCGTCCGTGTCCGCTCATTAAATAGATCGGTTAGGTAAATAATCGAATGTCTATGCAGACCCCAGAACACAGGCCAAGGGCGCGTCACCTGATTCGTGCCCGCCTTTTGAGCCTGCATATTCAGAGGCTCCACCGTGGCAGCCTCTTCACTTTTACTAAACCATCCCATACATAAAGATCAAATGTCACTCCACGCAACGAAAAACCCTCCTAACATTTTCCGTATAAGGAGACACAAGAGAGTCCACCACCACCCCCCTACCTCTCAGGCAGTGCACCATCCTACCATCACCCACATGGATAGCGCAGTGATGGCCTCGATCACCCCGCGAGAATAAAATTAAATCCCCCTCCGCCACATCATCAAGATCCACCACCTCAAAAAAACCTGACTCCATAACAGCGGACTCTAGCACCTCCCACATCTTACCGCGTCTATCAAAGACATTATACTCAGGCACAGGATAACCAGAAGGAAGCACACCACATGCTTCATAAACTGACATAAAAAAAGTAACACAATCCCAGATTCTCCCCTCCTCATCCCAAGCACGAGACATAAACCTACCTCCAAGCTTACCCTTCCAAGCCGCCCTAAAAACCTGTAAAAATTCCCCCTTCACAATAATCTATTTTTTACCGCCCGATGGTAAGGCGCTGTTATAAGTAATGGCGTCTAACTGAGGATTAGTAGTAGGAACACTAGGGCACCCACCATAATTATTTAAATTATTGAATCTATCCCTACACGCCGCAAGAGTTCTGTTGCAGCCTGGATAAATCACCACTGCCGCTCCAGAATCCACATTTAAAAATGGCGAGGATACGTAAATCACATCTCCATCTTGCTTCGTAACAGTCCTCAGCTCATCTCCTATCCTTATCCTGCCATGGCTAAACCAATCTGCAAATCCCCTCACAGCAGCCTCCGCATTCGCTCCCGTCACCGTCACAGATAAATCAGTAACAACATCTAAAACACCATCATATCTATACGCCTCAAGATCTACAAAGCACCCCTCCGCTCCAAACGCGCGTGAACACCGCGCCTCAGCCCATGCCGTAGGCACCTCCGTTTCCGCAAAGTCACCCACACTACCTAGCTTCAGGCTCATCTTGTTTTTCTTGGAGTAGCTCATAGACCTCACCGCAGCACTGTAAAAAACATTACCTAACTGAGCATCACTAGCAGAAGTCTTGTAAACCTTTACCGTCATAGGCTCCACAGGGTATCCACGCTGGAAAACTTTCAAAGGATGATCCACATCCTCCGTGCCAAAACTAACCGTTAGATTAGACTGTAAGCTCTCCGCCTTATAACTTAAAGCCCCATGGTTGATGTCTGCGCGCTCATACTCCACGCCATCCACCACTACAGATTTCCCGTAACTGGTTAGTTTAGCGTTCCAGTATCCAGAGATTTCATACAGATAAATAGGCCGCGTCCCCGTCTCCTGTTCTTGATACTCATACGGCAGCTCGATGAATCCTACAGACCCCTCCGCCCACGAGTCCCTTTTAAATTTTAACTTAAGCTCATCCGCCGAAAACCTAACATAAAGCAACAACTGCACGGCTACCTTATCAGCAGGGAAATCATGATCCAGAGCACTATCCAGAGCCAGCGTCTGTGTTCCATCACCATTATCCGTCACCGCTGTTACTTTCCCAGTATACAGATTCCCCCAGCAACGCAGCGCAATATGGGAATATCCCCTACGTTTTACCTGATTAGACAGCAATCTATCAGAATTAATCGTCACAGATACTTCCCCCGCCAGCGCATCTGAAGATAACCGATAGTTAGCCTCCCGTGACGGAAGCCAGAAGCCTTCCGCCCGTCCACTATGGCTATCAAAAAAATTAATCAGCCCATACACATCCTCCCGCGTCCCACTCGTGACACTTAGGCTAACAGTCCTTTTAGGCTCATCTTCGCGCTGATACGGCGTATCCACGCCATACCCATTTTTAGAATAGGATACATTACCCTGCCAGCTAGAGCTCTTAGTCTGATGATAAAGATTAAAAACCTTCCTCGTGCTGAAATCTGGAAACTCATCAGACACATGCCATGTAATCGCCTCATTAAGAGACTCCACAGTCTCGGCAAAATCAACGGAAAAAGAAACTAACGCATCAGACTTCTCCTCAAAGTTAGGCTTTTTCTTAATCCTACCTACGCGGCCAGGGTAAACCGTGGCACATTTAATAATATCAGTGCTAAAGCCCACAGGAACCTCTGCGAGAGTAAGCACATTACCCACCAAGGAAACCACCTCTATCCACTCACCTGCTCTAAGACCAAACTTTGAATCTAAAATATAAACCTCATGACACCTAAAATCAGGGAGCTGCCCAGCCTTTAACGTAACCGTATTACCATCTTCAGAAACACTCTCCACAGGATGCCCACAAGTCCAGTCAGGCAACGTTACCAGATCAGCCCCATCGCTATCAAACCACTCACGCGCATCCTGTGAAACATCATCATCTAGCAGATACTTAAACCCAAAAGAACGCAGCATGTGACTACCCATGCTGCGCCTCTTCTCTCCTCCCCTTTTTTGTCTATCAATGGCCGTGCTGTGAGAAAAACTCACATCCACACCGTCATTAAGATTAGGGAAAAAAGAGAAATAAGTCATCTGTTATATCAACGACCCTTTTTAAAAATTATACAGAAACAGAGGCAGATTTAAGAATATTAAACACCCTTCTAGCCCCAGCGTCTCCAGTAGCCTTATACCACTCCTCTGAAGAACTAAGCGCACTAGCTAGATCAGCTGCCGCAGTTTTACGCAGCGCATCAGCATCCACTTTCTTCTCAGTCTTATTCG
>CALGZA010000057.1 GCA_937934595.1 uncultured Verrucomicrobiales bacterium
ACGCCCACGCAGAGAAAACCAAAAAAATCGTCATCCTAGAAAATTTACCCGATGCAGAAACCCTCAAAAAGCTCTCCAAACGCGCTCCCAAACAACACGTCATCCTCACCCTCCTCAAAGGCAATTCAGGACAAATCCCCCTCACAGACCTCGGCGGCGGCGCAGTCACCAGCTCAGTCAAATCCCTAGAAAAAAAAGGCTACGTCACCATCAAGCATGAAGCTGTAAGACGCGACCCAGACGAAGACCAAGAATTCCTAGAAACCAAACCACTCAAACTAAACGACGAACAAGAAATAGCCCTAACAGAAATCCTCAAAACCCCAACTGACGACCAATTCAAAAAAACAATCCTTCTCCACGGAGTCACCGGATCAGGTAAAACAGAAGTCTACCTCCAAGCCGTCCAAGCCCACCTAGACCAAGGAAAAACCGCCCTCATCCTCATCCCAGAAATCTCTCTAACACCCCAGACTGTCCAGAGGTTCAAGTCCCGCTTCGCCTCCCTCCAAGACCAAGTCGCCGTCCTCCACTCTCACCTATCACAAGGCGAGCGATTCGATGAATGGCACCGCATCCGCAAAGGAAAAGCACGCATCGTCATCGGCGCTCGCTCAGCCATCTTCGCACCACTAAAAGACCTAGGCATCATCATCGTAGACGAAGAACACGAAAACACCTACAAACAAGAAACATCCCCACGCTACCACGGCCGTGACATCGCCGTCCTCCGTGCCCACCTAGAAAACGCCACCATCGTCCTCGGATCAGCCACTCCATCACTAGAATCATTCCATAACACCCAAACCGGAAAATACCAACTCGTCAAACTCATCCACCGCGCAGACCACCAAAGCATGCCCATCATCCGCGTCCTCGACATGAAACTCGAAGCCCAAAAACAAAAAGGACGTGACCCCATCCTCTCAGACAAACTCCGCGTCTCCATGGAAGCCAAACTCAAAAATGGCGAACAAATCATCCTCTTCCTAAACCGCCGTGGCTTCGCTCGCTCACTCCAGTGCCCACCCTGCGGACACGTCTGCGAGTGCCAGCACTGCGCCATCCCACTCACCTACCACAAAGCAGAAGAACGCCTCGTCTGCCACATGTGCGGATACCAAACCATCACACCCAGAAAATGCCCAGAATGCGGTGACAAAGCAATCCGCCTCCAAGGATTCGGCACAGAAAAAGTAGAAAATATCATCCAGAAAATATTCCCCCAGTCCAGAATCGCCCGCATAGATGCAGACACCATGCGCCGTAAAAACGCACTCCGTGACACCCTCGCCAAATTCAAAGCCAACAAAATCGACATCATCATCGGCACCCAAATGATCGCCAAAGGCCTCCACTTCCCAAACGTCACCCTAGTAGGCATCCTAAACGCAGACCTCGGACTCCACGTCCCAGACTTCCGCGCCGGCGAACGCACCTTCCAGCTCATCACCCAAGTCGCAGGCAGAGCCGGCAGAGGCGAGCTAGAAGGAGAAGTCGTCATACAGACCTTCACCCCACACTCCCCATCCATCCAGTTCGCCCGCCACCACGACTTCGAAGGCTACGCCGAACAAGAACTCCAATTCAGAAATCAATTCCAGTTCCCCCCCTTCGCCCACGTCGCCCTCCTAGGCACCCGCTCCACCCACGAGCGCCGCGCAGAATTCACCCTAGAAAACCTCCACAAGCGCCTAAAGAAAAACCTCCCACCCCACATCGAACTAGGAGAACCCCTCCCATCCCCACTAACAAAAGCCCACGGCCAATTCCGCTACCAGCTCATGCTAAAATCCACATCCGCACGCGCCCTCTCAAAATACATCAAAGAAATCCTAAAACAAACCCCACCCCCAGAAGACGTAAACATCATCTTCGACATGGACGCACTCAGCTTCTTCTAAAGAAAATACCCAAATCACCCTTCACACATAACCACACGTTCTTAAAAACTCACTTTTCACCAACACCAAACCTAGTATGGCCAAAACATAAAAATAAAAACAAAAATTAATCCAAAAGCTCAATCCAAAAGCTCGATAACCTCATTCATAGAAGAAAAAGATAAACTCCTCGCCACTATCCAAGACCAATTTGCCAAGCAAGAATTCAAATCAGAAGAAGAAGTTCAAGCATTTCTTAATCAATTCACCGGTCGTAAAATGGAACCCAACAAGCCATCATCCAAATCAAAGACTACGATCCTCAGCAACAAGCATTCCTCAACTTCGTCATCGCCCAATACGTAAAACAAGGAGTATCTGAATTAGATGACGCTAAACTAAGTGAACTTCTAAAACTCAACTACGGAGCTATAACCGATGCCAAAGAAGCCCTAGGATCCATCCCCACCATCAGAGAAAGCTTTATCGGCTTCCAAAAACACCTTTACCAAGTCAGCTAGTCATCCGTCTTGTGTAAAAAACACTCCAGCAATAAAACTCAAAATTCACCATTCAAAAACCTCTTCTTATACCGCCTCGGCATCGCCTTCAAATCCACCCTCAACAAACAATAAATCGCATCATTAAAACTCTCCTCAACCTGAAACGACATAAACCGAGCCCCCAACGCCACATAATAACGAATCAACGGAGGAATAGACCGCTCCCCAGCCTCTAACTCCTCTATCACCCCATTTAGTTTATTCAGCCCCATCCCAGACCAAGCATCCGCCACCAGCCCATGATACTTCGTCTCCGCCACAAACGGCACCTTAGCACTCACACACTCTCTCAGCTCCTCGCACTCACCATAAAATCGATCCAGCGTATCCACCATAATCGCCTGACTAAGCGGCGTAAAAGAAGCTGAAATAGTAACCGACCCAAAAAGCGTAAAACAATCCCTAGCCACCGCAGCCAGACCTATCCCCTTCCACAAAGCATCTAACATCTGCGGATTCCTCTGATAACAAGGCAAAATAAACGACCGGCTCAACTCCATCGCATTCCCCCCCTCAGCCATGCGCTCATAAAACTCCCTCTTAAAATCAAAAACACCATCCAAATAAACCCCCTCCTCTCCATAAGTCTCAATAATCTCCCTAGTAAAACCTAACCGGTAAGCCCCAACAAACCCACCAGCCCTCTTATCCCATAACAACAAATGATCATAATACCCATCCTCATCAGACACATCCACCTCCTTACCAGAACCAGCACCAATAGCCGCAAACGTCACAGCCCTCGCTCTACCTATCAAATCCATCACAGCAGGCGCCTCACTACCCTTAAAAAGATACAGAGCCAAACTCTCAGACGCATACAAACAATGCTCATCACCTAAAAAATCAATCTCACCAAGAACCGCATCACTAACAACCAATCCAGCCCCACCATCAGCAACATCCACCGCCACCTCCTTCAAAGGCTCCGCCATATCACCAGCCATCATACACCACGCATAAAGCATCGCACCCACATTGCGAGAAGCCCTTAACCTAACCACCTCCTCAGGACTAAATAACTTACCTATCCTATACCCGCCAGCCCCCACATTCAAAACAAGAATCCCATCACCCTCAGAAACGCGACCCAATAAATCATCAGACCAGCCACCACCATCTAACAAATCAACAACACAAAACGTCAACCGAGGCAGAGAAGAATCCCCACAATAACCCGCCGCACAACCACTCAAAACCACATCACCCATCCCCCCAACATCATCACCATAACGATTAGCCAAAACCGTAACAGGAAACAACACTCCATCTAAAACATCTCTCAAACTACCACCCATAACAAAACCCTACAGTCAACAGTCAACATTCTAAATTCTAAATTCTAAATTCTAAATTCAACATTCCAAATTCCAAACTCACTTTATAAACTCATCAAACTTAGACTTCAGTTCATCTCCCTTAGACACCTGTTCTTCAGTCCGCTTCTCACTCTCCAGATTCCGCGCCTCTATACGCTCCTCCAGCCAGTATTTCTCCTCAGCATCACGATCTTTCTCAGAACCTATATCCTTCTCAACCCTCTCTACCTTCTGCCGAGCTAATTCATCAGCTAAGTCCCGCCGAGCAATCATAAGACTCATAACCAAATAAACAATCACACCACCTATAACAAAGGCAACAACGAGCGGTAAATTTTTCTTAAATGAGATCATAACAGGAATAACTTGGCCTAAAATGAACAAAATTACCCCAGAATATAAAGAACAAATAAAGAACAACCAACAAATCTCATCAAAAGTTCACCTTACTCAACTAACGGATCACCATAAATAAAAAACACGCAAAATATTCGTAAGATTCCAATACCACCACCCGTAAATAAATATCAATATGAAATGTGTATTCGTTATTACCTGCTGTATTTGTTGTCTCTCGTTTTTAACCACTAAACAAATCCTCGCCCTATCAACATCTATCCTCAGTGACTCAGACAAAGTCCCAGAGCAACCTCATAGCCTCCCCACAGACACCCCAAAACCAAACCAAATACCAACTCAAATAAAACCAGACAGCCTACCCATAATCCCAGTCACCCCCACAAATAAGCAACCCCCACTCATAATAAAACCAACCACACCATCTATCACCAAAGAAAAACCAACCCAAAAAAAAGGAAACATCATACACACATACAACAAAGTCCACATCTACTCTAATGGAAACAACTTCACCACCAGCCAAGGCAACCACTACGCATCAGACGGATACTACTACGGACAAAAATGGCAGTGCGTAGAATTCGTAAAACGCTACTTCCACATTGCCCATAAGCACCACATGCCAAACGTCTGGGGACACGCCAAAAACTTCTTCAACCCAAAAATAAAACACGGCAAACACAACTCAGAAAGAAACATGACCCAGTTCCATAACGGCAAAAATCAACCACCAAAAGTAAACGACCTCATCGTATGGAACAACATGAGCTCATTCGGACACGTAGCCATCATCTCAAAAGTCAATGCCAACTCAATAACCGTCGTCCAACAAAACATCCCAAACCAACCAATAGAAAAAATACCATACTCAAAAATAAACAACAAACACCAAGTAGGAACACCTCACTCAGGAAACCAACCAATAGGATGGCTCAGAATACCATAATCACATGAAACAAAACAAATACTCTCCCGCCATGAAAAACCAACCAAACCAACCAAACCAACAATCCTACCTCCCCTCACCAGTCCAATTATGCTTAGGATAACGACCAGCCAAATCCTTCTTCATCTGATCAAAACCAGACTCCCAAAAACTCTCTAAATCCTGAGTCATCTGCCAAGGCCGCTGATTCGGCGCACAGATATGAATCTGCACTATCACAGCACCATTCGCTATCGTCGGAGAAACCCGCACACCATAAAGCCTCTGAACCGTCAGCGCAATAGAAGGAGGCTTCCCTAACTCATACTTCAACTTCACACTCTGACCATTACTCAGCTTAAGCCGACTCGGAGCATAGGCCTCCATCGCAGCATGCTGACCAGCAGACAACCAACCCTCAAGAGCCGGCATCACCTCCTTATCCTTAATCTGCTTATACCCCAGCGCCCCATGACACACAGCCTCCATAGCAATAGCCCTATCCTCCTCATCAAATCCAGGTAACTCCAACTCAGGCATCCACTCCCGCAGACTCAGCAAACGCGCTATCCACTGCTCCACCCCAGCATCCCACTTCTTAAGCTTCAGCTCACCACTCGCCACGCGCTCAGACAATAAACCAGCAGCCTCATCCAGATCAATATCCCTATCTCCCACATCCTTACAAGAAATCACCAAATCCTGATAACGTAACTCATAACGATTCACCACCCTCCGTATCTTCTCATCATAAACAGCCCTATTCCCCTCCATCAGAAACTTCCCTCGCAGATCCCTCACATCCTCCAATGACACACCCGTGCATCCACCCAGATGAACCGTCACATCTCGAGCTCCCACCTCAGTCATACCCGTCACCACAAATAACTCCACACTCTTAACAGCACTCTCAGATGAAATCTTTCCAGACCTACCACCCGTCACCCTACATGACAAATTACCAGCTCCAGAACGCACCCCCAACCTATCACCATACCCCACCAACATCGCCCTACTAAACCCAGCAGCTCGTTTACAAAAATCCACACCACCCACATCCCACCCCATCCGCGCCACCACTCGCTCCAGCTGCCTCACACCCTGCTGCACCTCACGCGCCACCCTAGCCATCACACCTATCCCAGAACACCGCTGTGGACTAAACTGCATCGCCTCAGCAGACTCATAAGCCCTATAATCAACCGCAAAATCACTCACATCATCATCATACAAAAATGCACCCCGCCCCACCTCATGACCACCCCTCATAAACAAACCACCACTATCAGTCTGCATCAAAGCTATCGCAAAAATAACCTCCCCCAAGCAACCCTCATCCCTCCCCGCCATCAGTAACCTACCCTCCCGCGGATGCAAAGGCATCTGCCCCATACTCCTTCCCATAACCGTTATCCTCCCTCCATCCTCACTATCCACAGCCTCCAAATGATCCAAAACACCCATCGCATGCTCCACTGAAACAACCACAGGAACATCAAGCCACCTAAAATCAAACAAATCTACCACCCCGCGAGCCTTCAGCCTCAACCCCACCTCAGTCAAATCCACCCTCCGCACCTCCGGCACCTCATACTCAGACCTCCTCCCATGATCCGCCTCACTCCACAGCCTCACACACCTTCCCGGCGCCACACGCCCAGCCCTACCAGCACGCTGATCCGCTGACGCCCTAGATATCTTCTTCACAAACAACGTATCCATCCCTCGTAACGCATCAAACTCAGATATCCTAGCCAAGCCACCATCTATAACCGTACACACACCAGGAATCGTCAGCGAAGTCTCAGCCACATTCGTAGATACGATAATCCGCGGCCCACCACCATCCCTCACAGCCCTATCCTGCTGCTCAGCCTTCAGCCCACCATAAAGCGGACAGATCTCCCACCCCCCATTCTGATCAGAACTAAGCCTCCTCTGCTCTAACAAAGTAATCGTCTTCTGTATCTCATAAACCCCAGGCATAAAAATAAGAATATTCCCACACCCCTCCACCACCACAGCATCCATCACAGCCCTCACACATCGCTCCCACATCGGCTCATCACCACTACCATAGCCACTACTCACCCTAGACCTCACCAAAGCATGCTGATAAGACACCTCCACAGGATAAGACCTCCCCCCAGCCTCTATCACCCTACAAGGCGCCAAATAATCCTCCAAACCACCCACATCCATCGTCGCAGACATCACACAAACCTTCAAATCCGCCCTACAACCCTCCTGAAGACTCAGACAATCCGCCAGCGCTACATCCATCGCCAAACGCCGCTCATGAAACTCATCAAATAAAACAGCTCCCACACCCTCCAAAACAGGATTCTCCTCCAGCCAACGCTGAAAAACCCCATCCGTTACATAAATAATACGCGACTCAGCACTCATCTTATTATCATATCGCACCACATAGCCCACCTCACCACCCAGCCGCACACCACGCATACCAGCCACCCGCTGCGCCAGCATCCGCGCAGCTATCCTCCTCGGCTGCACCACCACCACACTCCCAGACATACCAGCATCCAAAAGCATTCCTGGTAATCCAGTAGACTTACCAGAACCAGTCGGCGCCTTCACCAAAACACGCCAAAGCCCATCAGAAGAAAAATCCTCTAACAGCTCACCCTCTACTTCATAAATTGGAAGATCCATCACTTTGTAAAAAACCAATAACAAATCACCACCCACATACCAAGCCCTGATAACGCCCCATACCTTCAAACAGACTCATACCCATCACCTCAATACATCCACACATTAAATGAAGCTAAATCACTCATCCACACACAGCATCACACCCTCATCCATATCCATATCCATAATCAAATCACCATTATCGCACCCACACCATCAAGATAAATGAACACCCACACCCAGAAAATACTGAAATCACTGCTTGTCACACTAAATTGATCTGATAATAACTTCCCCCTATTCGTTGTTGAGCCATGCCTCAGCCGAAAACACACTAACTAAAAAAGTAACATATACTAAAAATGGACAAAGTAGAACTATCAGATAAAGAAAAGAACATACTCTTCTGGGCAAGTTTCTTAGCCTTAACTGCCGCAGGCGTAGGATTCGTATTCAGAGGCATGATCCCTACATTATGGGAAGAGCAGTTCCAAATCACAACAGACCAAGTCGGTAGCCTTACTGGTGCTGCTTTGTGGCCAATTGCTGTCAGCATGATTCTCTTCAGTCTCATTGTTGATAAAATTGGTTATAAAATCTCTATGCTTACGGCCTTTGCATTACAGGCAGCCTCAGTCGTGCTCACAATCATGGCTAAAGATGTAAATGCGATGTGGTGGGCTTGCTTCTGCGCTGGACTTGGTCACGGTGTTGTTGAAGCTGTTATAAACCCCTTATGTGCAACAATGTACAAAAAACAAAAAAGCAAAATGCTCAACATTCTACACGCATCTTGGCCTGCTGGTATTGTCTTAGGAGGTGTAGCATACATCACTATGATTGGCACAGGATCAGGTGCTGCCTGGGAAAGCACTAAATGGATATTCTGGATAATGCTACTCCCAGTTTTATTCTATGGAATAATGTTCATACTCTGCAAAAAATTCCCTGTTGATGAGCGTATCGAAAATAATGTCTCATACATCGACATGCTTCGTGAATTCGGAGGTCTTGGCATTTTCCTCGCTGCTACATTCCTTATCTATGAAGTTTCTACACAGCTAGCTATTGACTTCGGAGAAGCTAACAAACTCGTAATATGTTTGGCTATTGGTGCACTAATTGGAGTCATCTCCGGCTTCTTGCTTAAATCAGGTGGAAAATTCTTATTCTTCATTCTATGTCTCATTATGATCCCGTTAGCTACTGCAGAAATTGCAACTGATGGCTGGATTAGGACTCTTATGGAGCCAATTATGGGAGCACAAGGTGCTGCATGGGCTATCGTCCTCTCTGCATTCATAATGATGATACTCAGATTCTTTGCTGGTGTCCCTCTTAAATACATGAATCCACCACAGCTTCTACTGCTAAGTTCAGTATTCTCTATTGCAGGTCTTTATGCTCTCTCAGTTGTTCCTGCTGGCATTGCTATTTTCTTAGCATTCGTTTTGTATGCAGTCGGCCAAACATTCTACTGGCCTACTGTTCTCGGTTTCACAGCAGAGCAGTTCCCCAAAGGCGGAGCAATGACGCTTAACACTGTCTCAGCTATGGGTCTTCTAACGGTCGGAATCTTTGGATTCCCATTCCTCGGAGCAGTTCAGAACCACTACAAAACTGAAGCCATCAAATCTAAAGAACCTGCTATCGTTCAACAGGTCATCGAAAATAAAACGACTTTCGCTGACACTACTGATCCCAAGAAAACAGTGAACAAGCCTATCTTTGAAAAGAAAGATTTCTTTGGTGTTAAGTATGACTCTATCAACGATAAAGAATTCAGTAAACTACCTGAAATGACCGACGATAAACGTAAAGTAATTAACAGCACTCTAGCTACCACAAGTCAGAGCTCACTAAAAGTAGCTGCAGTCCTACCTGCTATAATGGCTGTTGCTTTCTTACTAATTATCTTCTGGTATAAAGCCAAAGGAGGTTACAAGCCTGTTGAAATCACTAATGAGTAAACAATTGAAACCTTACATTAACTTCTGAACGGCTGAGGATGAATTCAAATTCATTCACACCACAGATTAAAAAGTAAATTCAAAATAATTAAATAACATCTATCATCACCGATCCATAATCCGGATCGGTGATTTTTTTTACCCATCTCCCTCACACAACTAACAACTCTAAATTTAAAATAAAACGCCTTATTTCTGGCTGGCTTTTCATCCCATCCATTGCAACAGTATCCCCAACTTATAAGAAACAACTAATAATTACAATAATATCAACATGAGACCTACCACTTTATTCACTGGCCAATGGGCTGACCTATCACTCGCTGAACTCCTTCCTAAAATCAAAGAAATGGGATACGATGGCGTAGAACTCGCATGCTGGGGTGACCACTTCGACGTCGATAAAGCTCTCAACGATGACTCCTACATCATCAACAAATGGAACCTCCTCCTAGAAAACAACCTCAACTGCTACTCCATCTCTAACCACCTCGTCGGACAAGCCATCTGTGACAACATCGATGAACGCCACAAAGCAATCATACCAGATGAAATATGGGGAGAAGGTGACCCAGAACAAGTCCGCCTCCGCGCAGAACAACACATGATAAAAGCTGCTCAAGCATGCAGAAAATTCATGGACGCCAAACCAGAATCACTCAAAAACCTCAACCACGCACCCTCCGTTAACGGCTTCACAGGCTCATCCATCTGGCACGCTCTCTACTCATTCCCTCCTACATCACAAGAATACCTCCAAGCAGGATTCGATGACTTCGGAACCAGATTCACCAGAATCCTCGACGCATTCGATAAAGTAAACATCAACTTCGGACTCGAAGTCCACCCCACAGAAATCGCATTCGACATAGTATCCGCAGAACGTGCCATCGAAGCAGTCAACGGACACAAACGATTCGGATTCAACTACGACCCCTCACACTTCGCATACCAAGGCGTCGACTACGTCAAATTCATCCGCCGCTTCTCAGACCGCATCTTCCACGTTCACATGAAAGACGTCTGGTTCGGTCACGGAGACGGCACAGTCGGCGTATTCGGAGGTCATACAGACTTCGCTGACCCTCGCAGACAATGGGACTTCAGATCAGTCGGTCGTGGCGACGTCAACTTCGAAGAAATCATCGTCGCCCTTAACGATATCCAATACGCAGGACCTCTATCAGTAGAATGGGAAGACGCCAGAATGGACCGCTTCCACGGAGCCAAAGAATCTTGCGCATTCGTCAAAGCCATCGACTTCCCCACAAACAACAACGGACTATTCGACTCAGCATTCGACACCGACAACCAATAAATCAAATCATACAATGAGCAATCACAGAAAAATACGCATGGGCATGATTGGCGGTGGCCAAGGTGCATTCATCGGAGCCGTTCACAGAATCGCAGCAGCCATCGACCAACAAGTCGAACTCGTCTGCGGCGCATTCTCATCAAACCCTCAAACTTCTCTCGCCTCAGGTGAAGAACTCTACCTACCACCAGAACGCAGCTACGCATCATTCACAGAAATGGTCGAAAAAGAAGCCCAGCTCCCACTCGGTGAAAGAATGGACTTCGTCGCCATTGTCACCCCTAACCACGTCCACTTCCCTGCCGCAAAAGCAGCTCTAGAAGCAGGCTTCCACGTCCTATCAGATAAGCCAGCCACACTAGACCACGCAGAAGCCATTGAACTAAAAAAAATAGTCGACAAGTCAGGCCTCATCTACGGCCTTACTCATAACTACACAGGCTACCCAATGGTCAAACAAGCCAAACACATCATAGCCAAAGGCCACATCGGTAAAATCAGAAAAATCGTTGTCGAATACCCACAAGGATGGCTCGCTACCAAACTCGAAGACTCAGACCAAAAACAAGCAGCCTGGCGCACTGACCCCAAACGATCAGGAGCAGCAGGGTGCATCGGAGACATCGGTACACACGCAGAAAACCTCGCAGAATACATCACAGGCCTAGAAATCAAAGAACTCGCTGCAGACCTCACCGCATTCGTAGACGGCAGACTCCTAGACGATGACGGAAACATCCTACTCAGATTCAATAACGGCGCCAAAGGAATCCTCCACGCATCACAAATCGCAGTCGGCGAGGAAAACAACCTAAACATCCGCGTCTGGGGCGAAACAGGTGGCCTAGAATGGCACCAAAATGAACCAAACACTCTCCTCGTAAAACACCTAGAACAACCCACACAGATATACAGAACCGGCCACGGCTACCTCTGTGAGGCCGCCACCAATGCCACCCGCACTCCCCCTGCTCACCCAGAAGGATACCTTGAAGCATTTGCTAACATCTACCTCGCATTCAGCAGCCACATCAAAGACAGACTAAACGGCGAAGAAAAAGACTCCTACGACTACCCATCCATCAATGACGGAATTAGAGGCATGGCATTCATTGAAGCCACAGTCGCATCTTCAAAAAACAACGCCACCTGGACCACACTATAATAAAACAACTCAGATCATGGCAGAGAAAGAACCAGAACAACTAAAATATAATATCCTCGGTGAAGACAACGCATCACCACAAGATAAAATCGCCAAATACACTGGTGACGTAGACTGGAACTACCTCAAACCTCACTTCAAGTCAGGTGCCATGATCTATGTAGACCCTGAGCTTCCTCTCAAAGAAGTAGCTCAGGCCTTCACTGATGACAACAAAGCCCAAGTCCAAGCATGGCTCAAATCAGCAGACCTCGTCAAACCATCACCACTTCACCAAGACTGGTGGGAACATGACCAGACAAGATTCACCGCAGTCGTCATCACCCCCTTCGTCCTCGCTCAGCCTCTCAAAAAAGAAACCCCCTAGAATAACTCAGCTAGTTGCTTAGTATCAGACTTACTAAGAAGTAAATACGCCTTCGTATCATCCCTCCAGCCCATCATATTAAACTGAGTAACAGGACAGCTCTTACAGTGCTTCAACCCAACCTGCGTTATATCGCTCAGCCTCTTCGCATCCTTCACACTCCCCACATCCAGAACCATCAGATAAAAATCCCCAGCACCCTTCTTCTTAAAATAAATCATAGACCCCTGGATCCCATTATCAAGTAACAACTTACATCCCCCCTCCACCCCACAAGATATAAGCCCCTCAGGCACAGTATCTGCCACAGGCATGCCCTCCCCCGCAAGCCACGTATTAACGCCAGACAAACTATCACTAGAAACATCTATTTCATAAGACGCAGATAGAAACTCACCAGAACCCATCTGAAACTCCGCTAGATCCACCTGCTCATCATCACCACCACCCATACCACCTGAAAAAAAGAACGTAAACCCAAGAAGCAACAGCGCTGCCACAGCCACATAGTGCAACCACGGCATTGAAAAAGGAACCAACTTGCCAGAATCCTTCTCATCATCAGATAGTTCTCTAGACGCACGCTCTACCTCCATCACAGATAAAATCTGCTCCCGTAAACCATCAGGCGGAGAAACATCTGCCATCGCACCCATAAACAAATAATCTAAATCCGTATTCACCTCCTGCACACCTCCATCATACTTCATCACAGATAATATCTCATCCCTCAACCCCTCAGGAATACTCACAGCACTCAATGCCTCTACAAAAAAAGCATCATGCGCTCGCTCCTCAGCTAACCAGAGACCTAACTCACGGTCTTCAGCAGCCATATGCAACGCCTCAGAAAAATCAGGATTATCCGCGTCAGCCCCATCTGCCCTGAAACTCTGTAATATAAATTTAGCATGTCCTTTATCCATTTTTCTGTCCCCTTTCACTCGAATCTTCTAATGATACAACTTTATGACTCTCCTCAAGCTTCTCTTTCATCTTCTTCTTTAATAACTCCTTACCCCTAGAAATCCGTGACATCACAGTACCCATAGGTATATCCAAAACCGCTGCTATCTCCTTATAACTATGCTGCTGTAAAAAAAACAAAGCCAACGGAGCCCTAAATGTCTCATCCAGACTATTCAGCACAGCAACCGCACGCTTAGCATCCACCACCCTCCCAGAATCCTCCTCTCGTGACTCCAAATGATACTCAGCATCTTCCAAATCCATCTCAGGAAACTTACTTAACCTGCGTGCCCCAGCCAAAAACTCACGATACAATGTCGTAAACAACCAAGTCTTAGCCTTACTCCTATCCTTTAACTGCTCACCCTTCTGAGCCCATATGCAAAAAGTCTGCTGCACCAAATCAGCCGCCTTATCAGGGTTCTTAGCCAAACTATAACCAAACCGATACAACGGCTGGTAATGCGCATCCACTAATTCTTGAAATTCACTCATAATCCTCATCTATAATACTAAGAGCCATCCAGAATCATTTTTATTCCATTAATATTACAACTCACTCAACTCCTTAGCAAAACTCCCAGATAAAATCGGAAATCTACACCACGTCTTAGGATCTAAATTCTCATCATCAAGATGAAATGACGGAGCATAACGCTCACGCTTCCACTGATTCCTACTCCATAACTTGAAAAACTTTATCACCCAAGACCTCATCAGTTCATCATCATAATCAGGAAAATGCTTACCCATCAAAGCCAAAACATCCTTCGGTGCCCTCTTATCTCGTATCGCCGCTTTCTCAATGCCATCTAACACAGGATAAGGCATCAAGTCAGACTCATCCGTCTGCCCATACTCCTCAGGCCTTAGCTCCGCAGTCGGCTGCAACGCATTCACCTTGCTCAAAGCCGCTATCGGCTCAATGCCATCCATATCACTCGTCTCCAACCAGCCCAGCCAATGCCTCAAAAACGCCTTATCTATTCCAGCTATCGGACTCACCCCACCACAAGTATCTCCATCCATAGTAGCATACCCCACCGCAGCCTCACTCCTGTTAGAAGTCGCCAAAAGCAACCCATTACGTATATTTGCCAGCATCCATATCCCCGGCGCCCTCACCCTCGCCTGAATATTCTGCAAAGTAACATCATCCTCTTCCCACGTCAGCTTCCGGCCTATCCCATCACTCACCATCCCCGTATAACCATCTACCAATGAAGAAATATCCCATCGCTGATACTCAGCCCCCACAGACGCAGCCAGACTCCTAGCCGAGTCCTCAGTCTCATCACCACTATGATCACTCGCCTGATACACACACGCCAACAACTCACCCATCCACTCACCACTATCCTCAGGCAGCTCAAAGTAACTCAACTTCTCTCTTACCCCAGACTCACCCAGCTCAGCCACAGCAAAGTCTAAACTCAACTTCACCAAACAAGCCACCGCAGAACTATCAGCACCTCCACTCAATGATAAAACAAACCCACGCGAATAACTCTTACGCATATAATCAAATAACGCCAAAGCCACCGTCCTACTAAACTCCTCCTCCTTACACCACAGCTTCCGCTCTATCCCATCACTCGGCATATCCCCCCCCTCACCCCATTCATGCGCTACCCTAACTAATCCAACATAATCCTCCACCTCCACCACCCGTGAAGCAGAAGCAGCCTGCTTCGTCTGGCTTAACTCAACATCAACCACCGCCATAGTAAGACTCCAGTCCTTAAAACTAAACCGCTTCTCACTCGCTATCAGCTCACCACAACTAGCTATCATCGCCCCACCATCAAAAACAACACGCCCAGACTCATTACCTAACAAATTAGCATATACATAAGCCACTCCAAACGCCCTACTCCCCTCCAGCACAAACCTCTCACGGATCTGCTGCTTCCCAAAAGCAAAATGACTCGCACTCGGATTTAAAATAACATCCACTCCATAAGCACTTATCGTCGAACCAGGCCTATCTGCCACCCACGCATCCTCACATATCTCTAACCCTAGATTAACACCACCTACATCAAACAACAAATCACCGATAAGAACATCTACACCACATATCTCAGTCACAGCCACCTCACCAACTGGCCAAGCACTAAACCACCTAGGCTCATAATGAACCCCATCACCAGCCAAATTCTGCTTCGCATACAGACCCAGAACATCTCCACCACAGACTACCGCAGCCACATTAAAAACCGTATTATGATGCCGCCACGGTAACCCCACTGCTATTACCATCTCAGGCGCTAACTCTAAAATACGCCCTAATACCTCACCTGCTCGGATACACACATCAGGCGCCAAAAACATATCCTCACATCCATAACCCGTTATAGCCAGCTCAGGTAAACATAACACATCCACTCCCGCTCCCCGCGCCTCCTCTACAGCTCCACAGATTCGAGCAAAGTTTCCATCCCAGTCCATCGGAATCTGATTCAAACACGCAGCGGATACCTTCAATGTCTTCATACCAGAAACCTAATAGCTAGATCACCTCTGGTCAATCGATAAGAACACCACCATGAACTCACCTAAAATCCCCAGCCATATCTCTCTGTATCATCTCAGCATGACCAAAAGCCCACTCATAATCTCCCAGCTCAGTCACTTTAATCCACCTCAGCTCCTGCACCTCTCCATCCTCAGCACCATCACTATTTAACTCTAACAGATCATCCACCCAGCTCCTATACGTAACCGTAATATTCTGCTTATGCGCCGCAGGAGAATCATCTATACGCAACAAAGCCATACCACCCAGCTCCAAGCCAAGCTCCTCCCTCACCTCCCGCCTCGCTCCCTCCTCTAACGTCTCATCCCAGTCTAAATAACCACAAGACATACACCACAGCCCACCCTGGTCCATCCCCTCTCCTCGCTTCAAAGCAGCCACATAAACCTCACCACCACGCCAAGAATAAACATGAACACAAACCGCAGCAGACCTATTATCCCATATCTCCTTACCACATGTCGTCATGTATCGCTTATTTTTCATACTCTTATACTCAACCATGTTCCTAGAGTATAACAACCATAAACTACCACACCACTAGTTCTTATTAACTGATAACCTAAGAAAAACCCCACTATCCTGAAAAAATGAAGCCGTACCAACACGCTTACCATCGCTAGCCACATCCGAGTGACTTACTCCCACAGAACTCCAAGTCGTAAGATCAGAGCTCTTCTCAACTATATATGAAACACCAGGCGTCAACGCGTAGTAACTCAGACGCGCCTTTAAATTAGAACTATCCAGACTAAACTCAGTAAGAATCTGACCCAAGTTAGACTTAGGATCCAGTTGTAACGCATAAGCCATCAGCAATGAGTGACCATCACCATTTACATCCTGACTCATATCAACATCAGGATCCAAGTTATGGCCAATCAACCAGTCCCTAGCAAAAGGATTAACACCAGGTTTTAACATCACACACGGGTAGTTCTGCCAAGTCGGTGTCGTAAACCCCGTCTTCCCCTCCATAAAATAAATTGCAAAAGTAGACGCAAACGAAGTATGAGAACCCTGTAACTCAGGTAAAACCGCAGGAGCATTAGACTCAAATAAAATCGATCTCAACTCATAACAATTATAAAATAACTTATCACTATCAGGATGTATCCGAGTAGCCACCCTCACATTCTGCAAATTCTCACAATCCTGAAAAACTCCAAACTCAAACTTCGTATCCCCACCCAAAATAACCACATCCGTTAACCCATCACTCTTCCAAAAAGCACGCCTTGAAACTCGCGTCATTCCCGCAGGTAAAGTAATCTTGCGTAACTTACAGTCCTCAAAAGCACGCTCACCTATCACCTTTAAACTAGCAGGAAATACTACTGACTTAAGACTATAACTAATAAAAAATGCCAACTCCCCTATCTCCTCCAGAGAATTACCAAAGTCAATGGAACTTACATTATTACACTGGTAAAATGCCTCATTACCTATCTTCAGTAATGTATTGGGTAATGTTATCTTCGTCAGCGCTGAATTAGCTATCACAGCAGCCACACCTATCTCAGTCACAGGCTTACCCTCCAGCTGCGCAGGCACCACCAAATGACCATCAAACTGAGCCGGCGTCGTAAATCGAGTTATCTTAACGTTATCACCAACTACCTCATAGGTAAATGGCCCAGACTGAGCACCATGACTCAGAGTAACAATGAGCAGGGAGAAAAATACTGATAAACCTGTTTTAAATACACATATCATGCTCACTACTAAACAATTACAAACCATCAATTCAAGTAAAAAATAAGCCCCCCGCACGCAAAACCGCACATACATACAGATAAAAAATAACTCACCTAATCTAATGTCTTCGCACAGACAACCTCAGAAACTTTTGTTCATCTCGCCACGTAGTCACACTCGCAGTCCTTCGCCCAGAAGCATCAGTAGGTGAATACTTCCATGCAGATTTCCACGTCTTTAAATCATCACTCCACTCTACTAAATATGATACACCAGGAGCCTTAGAATAAAAGGATAGCTTCATCGCAAAGTTTGCTAAATCTAACTGAACAGTAGGCATGCTCTGCTTAAAATTTGAATTCGGATCCACATTCAGTGCATAAGCTAGCAACAATGATTGGCCATCACCATTATGATCCTTACTTAAATCCATATCAGGATCTAAATTATGTCTAATCAGCCACTCACGGGCATGAGGATTAGCCCCATTCCCAAGCATAGCCATTGGATAGTTTTGCCAAGTAGGCGTTGTAAAGCCAGTCTTACCTTCCTTAAAATACATCGAAAAACCCTCCGCAAATGACTCGCTTAGAGGATTGAGCGGTGGCAAGGTAGCTGGCGCATCTGACTCAAAAGTGATTGAGCGAAGTGCATCGCAACCGTGAAACAAATATTCACTTTCCGGATGCAGCCCTGCCGCTATCGTAACGTTTTGCAAGTTTGCACAATCTTGAAAAACACCAAACTCAAATTTAGTATTTTCTCCCAAGATATAGACATCCGTTAAATGATCACTACTCAAAAATGCTCTTTTCCCAACATTGATCAACCCAGACGGTAAAGTCAAAGTGATGAGCTTACAATTATCAAAAGCACGTTCGCCAATAGTCTTGAGACTGTTCGGTAGAACAATAGATTTCAGACTAGAACTAACAAAAAACGCCAAATCTCCAATAGACTCAACTGAAGTTCCTAAATCAAAAGATGTAACATTATTACATTGATAAAACGCACTATCACCAATCTTTAGAAGAGTATCTGGCATAGTTACCGTCTTTAAATCAAAATTAGCTGAAAAAGCACTATTCCCTATCTCTGTTACTGGCTTGCTATCTATCTGAGAGGGAATAACAAGCTGACCATTGAAATCAACAGGTGTCGTATAATCCGTAATCCTTACCGATTGCCCAATGACCTCATAGGTATAGGAACCAAATTGAGCACCATAACCTAGGCATGAAGCAAATAATGAAAACAATATAATTTGAGATAATATTAAACGCACAATAATGACCTTACAACACACCTACACTATGGATTCAAGCACAAATTCAGCAAATAATGAAAACCAATATCCATACCTTTATAAAAAGGTATGGATATCTTAGTTAAAATCACTCCAGCTACAAACTACTTTCTAGACAGCCAAATCCCTATAAAGCTAGTAATGAAGAGTATCAAAATCAGACCAAAATGTGAGCCTCCTGCCCCAACATCCATCGCCTCATTCACAGAAGATGAGTTTAACTCTATCTCTATACCCAGTCCATGATCACCAGCCAAATGCAGATCCTTACGGAAATGAAGAACATTACGAGTATCCAAGATCTCTAGCTCCACAGCCTGACCAGCAGAACTAGTTACCAATTGCGGCTTCACTAGCTTCCGTGCTATCCGCTTCATCGCTAATATCTCCTCAGCACTATTTCCCTGCATGTAATCTCCTAGCTGATTCGGATCAAAGTTCTTACTCCCTAAGAAAAAAGGATTACGCGTAACAGCCTCCTCTAATGCATCATTCTTACCCTGAGTATTTCCCATCGCCTTGTTATCCATGTAAGATTTCTGACTCCGTGTATTAAGACCCATAATCGCCTGACTCGTCATATTGCGCTCTAACTTCACTCGCGCATCCTCATTACTAGCTGCATCAACAGCCTGATTACGGAACACCCGGTTCAGTGCAGCATTAGCTTTATCCAGCTGACCTCTGTTACTAAAGTCCATCGCTCTATCTAACTCACGCTGCCCCTCCTCCCTCAGCTCCATATACCTTGCCTTCTTTATACTCTTGAAAGCATCTGTATAACTTCCCATATGAGGATTTCTGATCGTATCTATATAATCAAAACCACCCCTATACTTACCCATAGAATAACCATCAGGAAGCATCACATACCAATCAATATTCTCTAAAGGAATACTCATCTTAGGCCCTAACAAGGTGACCACCTTACCTACTGCCGCACCAGCTTTCACCTGATATGTAATTTGAACCTTAGCGGGCTCTTTATCTTTATTGGACTCGCTAACATGGAACCAATATGCATCTCCCTCCTTAACCACCTCAGCACTCTTATCATTTACTATTACATTGAATAGCTCAGCTCCATCCGGAAGGGATATCCTCAAACTAGACTTCTCAGCTACGTTGACATCAAGACTCAACCTCGAAAGCGCACCACCATCAGCATTAAACATAGTCCGTAAGTTACCACGCGCCACACGCAGCTTCAGAGTGCCTGCCATAGAATGCCTCTTCACACTTAATGCCATCTTTTTCTTCGCATCCAATACGCGGTAACACAAACTCGGATCACTTCGGTCAGATACATCATACAGCTTGCTAGGCACATTAGCCCAGTCAAACCCTCTCCACTCTCGTAACTCAGCTCCCTGAACCTCAAGGCGACTCGGAACACGCACCGCAACATAATGAACAGCCTGCTTGGAATCTAGTAAATGAACAGGTGATATCAACTCTTCATCACCACCACGTAATGTCAGATCCTGATAACCTATCTGAACTGGCACAGACCCTATCATTCCCCTCCGTAAATTAATCTGCCATTCATCAGCCTTAACATGCACTATCTCCTTAACCGCCTTACCACTCGCTCTCAACGTGCTAGCCTGCTCTTTCCCTACTCCAGGTATCCGAATGTTAAATTTCTTAACCACCGCATGCTCCACCTGATAATGTATATTCATCCAGTGCTTAGTTAACCCTTCTCGCACACTCACCTGCTGAAGTATCTCAGCGGTAATCCATGGATCTAACTTCTGAACAGCCAATGAAATCTTCCAGTCCCTTTGTAATAATCGGAACCCCAATGAACCCACACTCTTAACCGCTGAATCCTTATTTTCTAATTCTGAAGCATGCTTACGATCCGCCACGCGTAACCTAATCCCATGATCTGGTATCAAACTAAGCACACCACCTTGACGATCAACTCCCTCAAGTGACCAGCGCGGAACATCCCATACACTCGCCGCAGTCGCCACCTCAGGTGCATCTCCCTGCATCGTTATAATAAATCGCTGATTCCCCATCGTCTTACCATTCAAATACATAGTAGCCAATGACTTCCCACCTACCTCTGATAAACTCCAGTCTCTCAAAGCAGCTCCATTGATTGATTCAACAGACAGACCACTAGGAACCATGAACTTCAGCTCAAACACACCAGCACGAGTTATATGAACAAAAGCCTCTACCTGGTGCGATATCCTCTCATCACTCAGCCGTATAGTCTGCTGACTCTTAACTCGTATCTCAGGTGCCACTGCCGCCACTCTCAAATTAATCTTACCGCGCTTCTGTCCATAACGATACGCCTTGTGAAGAAGAAACTTAGATTGTAAGTCGCGCGCAGACTTAACTAAACTCTTATCAAAATCAGCTATATTAATCTCTAACAGATCTACTACCTTCGCATCATCTGGCTGAGAATCCAACCCAAATCCATACCCTATCTCACCCACAGTACTCGCAGCACCACGAACTAAAATAGATTCTAACAGCAAGTCCTGCGGATAAGCCTTCACACCACGCTGAGTCATAATCATTAAATTAAAATCTTTCGTCTGAGGCCTCTGCATCATCACAGTCAACGTCTTACTCGCAGCATCAAATCGCCAATTATCAATCTCAGAACCCATCACATTCCCTACCATTAAACCATCAGGAATCGTAATAGCCACCTCCTTAAGCTCTCCCGCTAAAGGCTTAATACTAACCTTATGACGCCCATCTAAAACTCCAGGAGCAGGAACATAGACGTCCGCCACCTCAGCTAAAAACCGTAGCTTCTCCACACTCCTATCCCGCGGCATCGGCCTCAGAATCACTCGCGCTTGCACAAGCCCCATCAGAGTTAGATGGAAAGAACTTTGTTCATCAGCCCCATCAAGCCTCTCAGACCGAACAGACTGAGCAGAACTAACCTTCCAGTTCGCTTCATCCACCACCACAGACAGTGTCTTCATCGCAGACTTCCCACTAAGGACTCGGCACATTAACTCAGCCTCACCCTTTAACATAACCTGATAACGAACCACAGCACGTATCTCGCCAGAATCCTCAGCTACCAGTCTCCACGCTAGTGAACCATCCACTTCGCTCTTCATCTTCACCACGCGGAATCCATCACCCTCAGCACCTAAAAGAACACCAGGCGCTCTAAGTATTTCCAGAGAGTCACCCTCTTCTGCATTCCACGTAATAGTCTGTGTTGAGATCAACTTCTTATCCCTCACATCCCATGCCTCCACTATAGAATCCGCTATCTGCTCATCAGCGCGTGACTCAGATACTAATGCCATCATACTAAACAGCACCACACTCACAGCAGTAGCTCCACCAGACTTAAAGTTCCAACCATTTATCAACTTAGGAAGCCCCTTCACCAGCAGCAAACCTGCTAACAATGCCAGAGCAAAATAAAAGTAAGCAGCCCCTCCAACATGCATCAGACAACTCACTAAAATAGCAAAAACAGCAAGCCCCCTCAGCAATGTAGTCGGCAGAAGATTCCGAACCGCATCACTATCTAACATACTAACCACCAATAATCCAACTCCTACTAGCAACAATGAAATGCCAATCCCAGAGAATCGGCTAGGCCCAGATGCTTCATTAGATAACTCTAAAGATACCGCTTCTTGATGACTCACCACAGGAGCCACCACATCAAATTCCTTGAAACTAGTCACAGTTGTATCCACAGATTCTACTCCTAATAATATACTCACAGCTATAGCAGCTAATACCCAAACATTACCAAACAATATCAACCAACGATCAGTAATCTTATCCCTTAACAAGAACACTCCCCCTAACAAAAGACCGAGAACCCCTATAAACATATAATAATAAGACTTTATCTGACTAAAGCCATTCTCACTAACGTGCATCTGTAATGGCTTAACATTACCCCCAATAGCACTCATATGATTATCCCCAGTCACCTTCCATTCCGCTATCGTAAGTGGCGCAGATAAAACCGGCGGACCCACAGTAACCTTAGCAGGATCATCAGATATCCCACCATAACGAATCTCCAGAGTCCTATAACGGTTCGCATCCTTCGTCGATGGCAAAGGAAGTATTACCTGGTCACCATCAACTCGTGCATTGATCAACTCACCATCAACCATCGAAGTCCACAGCTTATTACCCTCAGGTAGCTTTATGCGGAGAGCTTTACTACCCCTCGTATTCACTAAAAATTTAGCATTCGTCACAACCTCACCTTCACTTGTAATTCGAGTGTCCAATGACGCTGCTCCCACCGCCTGATCAAGAGTCTTCACCAGCTCCATCGTCTCAACATGCAGTGACACCCCATAAGGCCTTGCAGAATATTGCCACGCCGCTACCGATGGCGTAGAGGTCAGCACCTGATGCTCAGACGGCATCTCAAGAGGACTAATGCGTAACAAACTCCCGCTCTTCTTTACATCGCTCACCTTTACCTGATGATCACTCACCAAATGAATAAATCCAGACTCAGAATGAACTCCTATCGGAGTCACAGAGCCTATACTTATCGTCCCCCCTCGTGGACTCATCGGCTCTTCATAAGTAACTAACAACTTAGAAGTACCCATCACAGGCTGATTCAAGGTCACAGTCAACACATCACCATCCTGATCCCATGTCCTAACATACTGACCCTCCACAGACACATTCTCTACTCCAGCTGGCAAACTCAGCTTCCACTCATTCGTAGGCGCACCTATTACAAAATAATAAGCAAGAATCTTAGCCTCAAGAACTCCCTCCTTAAGATGATACAAATGCAACAGATCAGACTGTATAGACTGCCCCATCGCACTTATCTGAACAGTCGCAGACCACTCAGCAGACCGGGTCCTATACGCATGCTGTAACCTGTCACCACCACCTGGAAAATATGCCAATGGCCGCTCATCAAGCTGCTTCACAGACGCCTTAACTGGAATCATCTTCCAGCCACTTGCCGACAGAACTCCTATATCCCCACGGATCGTCTTCACACCAGGAAATGCCATAACAGGCAGTGACCACTCACCACCAGCCGCTGCCAGATTCTTCTCCAATCTAACTAGTATCAACTGACGCCCTATCACCTCACCATTAAACAAAATCTTAACAGCTCGTCTCCCACCCACTACCGTCGTACTAACCACATGATCAGCCATGTTCGCACTCACCACCCTAGATACAGAATAGTCCGCTGGTATCATAAAACTCCACTCACGTAAACCCGCCTCAGCAATATCTATCTCTATATTAGCATCTATCACTCGGTCAGTCTCACTCATCTCATAAGTTGTTATATGACTCAAAGACACCTCAGATGTAATCTGATCCGCAGATAACTCGATCTTACGCTCAGCAGATGGAAATCGATACACAAACACCTGACTACCCACTCCTTTAATTTGTGCCTGCTTCACAGGAAACTTATCAGGTGAAAGCTGCATCAATCCACGTGTAAGACTTGTCTCCACCCTCACTGCACCTCTATTAGATACTCGGATAAATCCAGAATGCCGCATACTCCCACGCGGAGTCAAAGTCAGTGGCTCAACCTTCGCCGGAAACTTACCCAAAGCATGCTGTGACGCCACACGTAACTCACTAACCCCAGATATAGCCGCCTTCATCACACATTCTAACAGCTTCTTACCCCCCACCTCGCTCACCTTCCAGCTCGCCACCTGAGAACCTAACACAGATACTATTTCCCCAGACCCAGAAAGATCAAAGACCACCTTACTCATCTTCCCCTGCAGCACCTTAAACTGAACTTTCGAGGAAGCATGCATCAAACCAGAACTAACAGAAACCTCAGTCACCCCCTCAGTAGTATAAAATAAAGCGCCATCTCCAGTCTTTGCCCTCGTCTTCCAGCTCAGATCACACACACCAGTTGCCGGCAGCACACCATGCCATGAGGACCCATCAGAATTAAAATCTAAAACCGTTGTCTCATCCCTACGAAACTCTATACTCTCTTTCAAATTATCAATAGCTAGCGGCACCACAGCCCCATTAGGAACCGTAAAATTCAACTCACTCCAACCCTTGCCACTCGTAACAGGAACAGCAAAATCTAGCTGAACTGAATACACACCTTCATTACTACATACTATCCCATAAACCATTCCAGACTTCCCATGACTAACATGCATCTTCCCAGCATCAATATCAGGAAAACTACTCAACGCTACCTTCCCTCGCAAAAGTGTAAAAGGCACTTCGCTAGCCTCTCTCACATGAAGCTCGCCACTAAGCGTAACCCTTGCAGACTTACCACTATCATCAACCACTGCCTGAACCTCTATATCGCGTAAATCAATAGGAGCATAATCCCCCGCACTCTTCAGAATTCTCAACTCCATATCAGAGGAACCATGAGATATAAACACCATTGAATCAGCTACTTCAGACTTCGCAACAGTACATCCCCTCGCCTCCAGAACATCCACCTGCACACCATCCTTCAATATAGTAATTGACTCAGAAAAACCAGCCCTGTCACCTTCCACATTTGAAAAAGTCATCAGATGCACATGAGGCTTCGCTATAGACTTATCCAGCTTCAGCTCAGCATGCACATCTACATCCAGATCCTCAATATCCGCATCATTAGCGCGCACATCCAGATAATGAACTCCCTCATGCTCCCGCACAGACCACTCCTTCAGCCCCTCACCTATCACTGACTTAATATCAGACTTATGCCGTATCGCCAGACTCATCACCTCATCAGCTCCCTGAAGCTTCTTAAAACTCAAAGAAATCTTCTGCCTAACAGAAGTAGAATTCACCCTTACCAGCTGCTCAGACTTAGTGGAGAAAAACAACGGCGGCTTCGGTGGAACTCCATGCGCCTCCACTATCAATGCTCCTCCAGACCCAGCATGCATTTCTGCCTTCAAACCTATATCATCAGCTTCCTGCGCCAGCGCCACTGCACTCAACAGCCCGGCAGCGGAACTGGCGACAAGATATTTAACGACACACTTAATTTTTCGTCTCAACTTCATAATGTTATCCTAGTTTTATATTTTTATTGTAAATTACTTGTAAATTATTGATCCACTTTCTCACACATCCTAATCAGATCTTTAACCTCATCATCCGCATGATAATGGTTTCTGAGAGCACCATACACAGCACCCAACTCACCAAGATTGATCCCCGCATCACCACCTAGCTTTAGCCTCTCACCTAACATCGCTGCTACCGCAGCTAACTGCATAGACGGATCAGCTGACTTTAAGCTCTTAACTCCTCCATCATAAGGTATCACCCAGCTACGCTCCACCATCTTACCACTTGCCATATCCCGGAACCGAACAAACACAGTCCCCACATCACCCTCACCATCCGGCTGAGCCTCCACCTGATACACCGCATTACCAGCCTCCTCAGCAGCCATCTCAGCAGCATCCACCTTATCATTCCTAAAGTCCTGCTTCTTTAACCGATGCTTCTCAAAACCTACCAACCTATAACTACCCACACGCTTAGGATTAAACACAACCTGAACTTTCACATTCTTAGCAGCTGGCCTCAATGCACCAGCTAACTTCTGCGCAAACCCAGCATCAGCATCCTCAGGCTTATTTATAAAATAATACCTGCCATCACCTTTACGTGTCAAAGCCTCTAACATATCATCATCTAACCCATCACCTCCCACACCACAGGCATCAAAAGCAATTCCCTTCTGCCGCATTTGCACTATGCTCTTAGACAACGCCTCAGGATCCGCATTCCCTAAATTAGCAGCACCGTCAGTAATCAAAACAATCCGGCTCATCGCACCCTCCTCCACCGTCTGCTTTGCAGCTGCATACGCCTGCTGAATAGCCAAACTCAAGTTCGTCCCACCCTCAGAGGGTATCCCCTTCACCAGCTCAACCAACTTATGAGCCTCATTACCCTTCACCTTCTGCGCCACCAACCTAACACCACGTGCAAAACTCATCAACGTAACCTCATCCTCAGGCCCTAACTGGCTCGCCAAAGCCTCCACAGCTTTAAGAACCGTCTTAGCCCTGTCTTCTCGCTCCATTGAACCAGAATTATCAAGTAAAACTGTCAACCTCAACGGCTGTGACCTCCCCATAGCACCCGTCTTCATTCCTATCCTCATCAAATTACGCTGCTGATAAAAAGGATGCGCACACTGCTCCACCACACAGTTCACCTTCTTGCCACTCGCACCAGGATCACCATAATCAAAAGCATTCACAAATTCCTCCACCCTCACCTTCTCTGCCTCAGGCTCCCCACCCTTCTCCAAAATCAACGTCTTCGCCAACTGATAACTCACATCACTCACATTCAATGAAAAAGTAGAATGCGTCTGCTCAGCTGCAGAAATTTCTTTAAGTAGATCAACCCGCTGAGTCGATTTTGCCTCTAGTGATTTTATCAGTTCAGCTACATTATCAAGCTCATTCATTGTATTCCGCACTGTCAAAGTTCCACGCTCTTTATCATAGTCCACCTTAGATCCATCAGGAAATGTCAATCCAAGCCGTTCCATTAACTCATTAACACTGGCTTCTTTTCTTATATCCCCTTCTCCAAACGGATCTCCACTATCATCCAGTGCCACATTCCCTCTTAGCATATCAACAAACCCTTCAGGAGCTTTGAAAGTTTTGGCATACATATCGTTCGTATCAACATCAGTAGCTGCAACTATTCTAATACCATCCTCACCCACTTTATAACGTAGATTAGACAGTTTACATATCTCCCTCAAAGCATCTTCTATTGGTATATTACGTAATCGCAAAGCCCCCAACTTTTGACCAGCAATATTTTCATCCAATTGAGCAATTTTCAATGACTGATCTTGGCCATCAGAATCAAGCTCTCTTGTTCTCAACTTCAAAAACTGAATCGCATCTCCAACAGTAGCATTCTCATCTAATTTAACCTCAGGAATCTCAACAGCAGACAATACTCCTTTAGTCAGTTTCACCTTTTTCTCATTCACTTTGTCCTTACCTTCAACACTCTGCTCCCACTCTTGATCTACCTTCATTAGCATCGAAGCTCTAGTTTGATCATACGCCGACCTATAATAACCATTCTTAGCCGCACTAACCTTCTCCATCCCAAGTCTAGCAGCCTTATTATAGGGATCTATTCTCAGTATTTCCTTATATTCAAGCATTGCCTGATCGAACTGAGCCAGATCAGAATAGCCAGTTGCCCGGTAAAGCGACTTTCTAATTTTATTTACATTTTTAACATGCTCATTCGTCATTGTTGCACTAGACCTTGTCCGATCATCAAGATACTCTAAATGTTTCTTAGCTAAAACATTATCTGGATCTCCATCAAGCGCCTCATCAATTATTTCAAGAGTCTTATTCACACCCTCAGGCATCGCAAGCTTTTCAACGCTAACTTCGCCACCGCGTTGCTCTTTCCCTTTCTTGGATCTAGGTTTACTCTTTCTATTGGGTAAAACCATACGAGATTCATCATCAAAAGCATCTACAATAGCAGATTCATCATCACCAAAAGGATCTGCATCATACGCATAATTCATTCTCCCTTTCAGCGCCGCTAAACCATTCTTAGAAACCTCAGAATCTTTCGCCTCAGCTGATTTAATCTCACCCCCAGCTTCATCTCTCCGTCCCCAACCATCTCCAAAATCATCCCCGTCCCCAAAGTCTAAACTAGGCTCACTCAAAATAGCTTCCGGCATTGGCACAGCAATAGCACTAGGCGAGCTAGCCGCAATAACTTTTGCCATACTACCAGATGGGCTGCTAGGCCTCATCTCTACTTTACTACTCATTTCAGGCTTAACTATTACCTCCCCTTCTTCCTCTTCTGTTTGTGGTAAAATCCCTTCACCATCTCCACCACCCCAAACCACTATATTTTCTGAAAAGCCCCTAGATTCATAAGATTTTTTTTCAGAACGCAGTGAATAGCTAACCATCTCTAAAGAATCTCTAAAAACAGGAACATTCCTTTTAAAAAACATCATCATGAAAGCAGCCGCAGAAAGCAAGAAACACGCAGCCACACTAAAAACATTCCGCCACTGCAACCCACTTGTAGAAATATTAACCACCTCAGAAGACCCCTCAGCCACCTCTGCAAAACTCCCTAGCAAAGCCTCCCTCCTATCAGCCGAGAGTGACCACTCCTCACCACCATCATCATCTGAATCTTCTCCACCCGCAAGAGACACCTCCCTAATCAGCCCCTGCACCTCTTCCATCCTGTCACGGAATAAACGTAATTCCGGACTCTTCTCCAGCTCTTCCTCCATCTCAGCTACCTCAAACGCACTAAGCTCTCCCATCTGCATCGCTATCAAGCGCGCCTCCAGTTCTGGGTCATTCCAGACTCCTATTGAGTCCTTAGCTGTTTCTGTTGAATGCTTATCTTTCATGATTGCTTCCTTTCTTCTATATGTAACTTAAAAAAATCTGAAACCCGCTCTACCCCTCATCCCAGGGCATCACGGATCCAAGTACTAAATAACTAAATCCTATCTATCCCTTTTCTCCTTAACCCCTCACCCAATGTCTTCAAAATATGATGCAGCCTATACCCCACATTACCTATCCCCATCTCTAACTGCTCACCTATCGCGCTATAACTTCTATCCTCCTCAAACTTCAACCTCAGCAACTCCCTATCCTTTACACCTAAATCATCCATCAAGAGCTGCATCATATGCACCGCCTCTAAACGCTTAATCTGGTCATCAGGCCCACTATCCACAGCCTCAGAACCAGTATCATCAGTCAGCGTTTCACGCTTAAACTTGCGTATATAATTTAGCGCTATATTCCTCACAGCCTTATAAAGCCATGGTTTCGGCTTACTCACCACTCCCCACTGCTCATGAAGCTTCATAAATGCATCCTGAACAATCTCCTCAGCCACCTCCCTCCGCTTCACATAACCATAAGCAAACTTTAACAAAGGAACCTCCTCAGCAGCAAAAACATCTTCTATCGATAAGGTTACAACCTTCACGGTATCGGATGTCTGAGTATCTTTCATAGCTAGTTTCACGTTATTTCTAATGCGGATAAAATTCTTTATTTAAGGCAATCAACAACCATTTCCATGCAGACTTTACTTATAAGACACATCAAAAAAGATTTCCTTAGAAAAAAAATCAAAATAAAATAAAATCCCCTAATCCAGCCTAGCCCGCCTCAAATCCTCCAATGAAATCAACTTACCCAAAACCCTCCGAGAAATCAAATACCCAGCCAAACCTCCACCCAGATGACAACTATGCGCCACACGAAAAATCGATGCCACCTCACCACCCCATAACCAATCAATAACACCACCAAAAAAAGGCAAATCAACACCAGGATGCACCACACACAACATCAATGAACCCAACATCACCCACACAGCCAAGCTCCTAGCCCTCAAACGTAAAGGAAACATCCGCGCATTAGGAGACAAACAGGCCATCAAGATAAACAACGCCACCGCAGATCCAGACCCACCCACCAACAAAACTCCACCACCACTCCAAAGATCAAATAACATAAAAAATAAACCTCCTACCAAACTCCCCATAAACAAACCTATTCCCAGCATCCTCTGACCCACTATATCCATCAGCCTACCTCCAATAAGCCATATCATCACCACATTACTCATCAAATGCCACCAGCCACCATGCAAAAAACCATAACTAACTAACTGCCAAAATTTACCACTAATTACACCCTCCACCTTGAGCCCCAGCCACTCATCATACAGAACCCTATGCTCCACCACACCCCCAGAAACCTCCACCCACAAATGTAACAATACCATCAACCCACAAACCACAGTAAGAACATCAAGCCCCGGCCGATGCAAACTCACACCCATCCACCTACCCCTCCGCCTCTCCCTATACTCATCAGCTACAGCACCAGGCTTGACAAAATCGCTCATAGTCTCTCAGACAAGAAAAACCCAAATCCGCTCAATTATTTTAACAATTTCAACCCACGTATACAAGAGGAAAGCGAATAGTGGACTATGCAACTGAAGAATAACAAAGCTAATCTTAATATATTGTTTTGCACTTCAAAAAAATCAGCTCTGCTGCTGTTCCCAAATGTATTAAAACTACTATCAACCCAGAATAACTGTGAAAATGGTATTACTCCCGCTTCTACCCGCGAGATACTAAAAAATCATGAAGCCATCACAACCTCAAGAATATCCCAAAGAGTAAAAAAACACCGCATACACTCCATAAACAAAACAATTTCTAAAATAACTCATAACCACTATTAGCACACTCTCTTCTAAGAAAGAACATGTCACATCCTCACTCAACCAATCACAGAACTCTATAAAAATCACGATACTCACCCATCCTATTGACATCCCATATGTCTGTCATACACTCCCCACGATTCACCCACAATCAACTATGAATATCTGGCTGCTACCTATCCTCGCATTCCTTCTGGGGTCCATCCCCTTTGGTCTCCTCATCGCAAAATCGCGAGGCATCAACATACGTGAACACGGCTCAGGTAACATCGGCGCCACCAACGTACTACGCATCGTCGGTAAAAAATACGGCATCTCCTGCTTCATACTAGACTTCTTAAAAGGGCTCATCCCCGCACTCCTTGCATACAATATCTACAAATTCTCAAACGCAGACGAAACCATGACCATCGGCTTCATCAGAAACCACGCCATAGACTTAGGAGATAATCAGTTCACAGCCCAAGCCCTCCAAGTCTTTACCGGCCTCTGCGCCATCCTCGGACACAACTACTCCCCATGGGTCAATTTCAAAGGAGGCAAAGGCATCGCCACCTCCGCCGGCGTCCTCATCGCACTCATGCCATTCGGAACCCTCATACTCATCGCCATATTCATCATCACATTCAAAATAACCCGCTACATCTCAGTCGCCAGCATAGTAGCAGCAGCATCACTCCCATTCACCGTCATCTTCGGTGCCTGGAAACACGGAAAATTCGCCGACGGCAACTGGAACAGACCGCTACTCATATTCGCCACTTTCATCGCCATCATGGCTATCTGGAAACACCGATCTAACATCAAAAACCTCATCGCAGGAAAAGAACACAAATTCACCCCTAAAAATAAAGCCTAGCCACATGTCATCACCATCCACTAAAGCAGTCATCCTAGGATCCGGCTCATGGGGAACTGGACTAGCCATCGTCCTTTCCCACCACTTTAAAGAGGTCCTCATCATCAGCCGCTCAGAGCAACAAGCAGCAGAAATCAACGCATCACACACCAACCAGCACTATCTGCCCAATATTACTCTCCCAGAAAATATCCGCTGTAGCCATCAACTATCAGATGCCTCAGACGCCGAAGTCATCCTCTTCGTCATCCCCACTTCCGCCACCAGAGAAACTTCCATAAAACTCGCAGAAATAGGAATCCCAGCACATACCCCACTCGTATCATGCTCAAAAGGCATCGAACGCGGAACCGGTACACGCATGAGCGCCATCATCTCAGAAGCCCTTCCAAATAACCCCATCGCAGTACTCTCAGGCCCCAACCACGCCGAAGAAGTTGCAGAAAACTTAGCCACATGCACCGTCGTAGGCAGTAACTCTGAAGCACTCACAGCTACACTCCAAGACATATTCACAACAGCTAACTTCCGCACCTACACATCACTCGACGTCGCAGGTATGGAACTAGGTGGTGCTCTCAAAAACGTCTTCGCCATCGCCGCTGGAATTGCTGCAGGTATCGGACTAGGTGACAACGCCATCGCAGCCCTCGTAACCAGAGGACTCGCAGAAATGACTCGCCTCGGCATCGCTCTCGGTGGCCAGCCAGACACTTTCATGGGACTATCAGGAGTCGGTGACCTCATGACCACATGCTACTCACCACACTCCAGAAACAACCGCGTTGGTAAAGCTCTCGGCCAAGGACTCAACCTCGAACAAGCTTGTAAACAACTCGGCATGGTCGCAGAAGGCGTACCTAACACATTATCCATCTACGAAGCTGCAAAAGAAACCAATATCGATACCCCCATCATCAATGCCGTCTACGAGGTCCTTTACAAAAATAAATCCGCCACCCAAGCTCTACAAGAACTCCTCACCAGAAACCCAAAAGCAGAATCCTGCTAACCCATAATTTCTAAAAGTTTAATACATAATCTCCATGATTCACGATTTCACTAATCAATACTCATTCGGCATCTACCTCACCATCATACTCGGTCTAGGTATCCTCGCTCAATGGACAGCCTGGCGCTTCAAGCTCCCCTCCATTCTACTCCTCCTCGCTTTCGGCTTCGGCGCGCAGCTCCTCTTCAGCATCAGTATCAACGACTTCCTAACAGAAGAACTAGGAAACTCACTCCTCCTCCCAGTCGTCGGACTATCCGTTGCCCTCATACTCTTCGAAGGAGGACTCACCCTCAAATTCTCAGAACTCAAAGAAAGCGGCGCTCCCGTCCTGCGCCTCTGCACTCTCGGGGTCATCATCTCATTCGTCCTCACCACAGCCATCGGAATCTACCTCTTCGACTGGCTCTGGCAAGTCGCCGCCATACTAGGATCCATACTCGTAGTCACAGGCCCCACCGTCATCGCACCTCTCATCAGACACATCAAACCATCTCGTAAAGTAGGCTCCATCGTAAAATGGGAAGGCATCGTAGTAGACCCCATTGGCGCCATCATGGCCGTCCTCATCTTCCAAGTTGCCATTGCTGGTGACTGGAACTCAGCCAGCTCAGCACTATTCATCTCACTTGCCTACACCATCCTAGTCGGCCTCGTCCTCGCTTTCATTCTTGCCAAAGCCATCGAGTTCGCTCTCAAAAAACACTACATCCCAGACTTCCTCCACTCAGTATTCATTATCTCCATAATCGCAGTCGCATTCACCGCATCTAACGCAGTCGTTCACGAGTCCGGACTCCTCACCGTCACCGTCATGGGAATCGCCCTTGCTAACCAAAAGTCCGTCTCCGTCAAACACATCCTAGAATTCAAAGAACACCTCAGAGTCCTCATCATCTCACTCCTCTTCCTCGTCCTCTCCGGTAGAGTAAATACTGAAACTCTCACCGCAGACACACTCATCCAAGGCGGCATCCTACTCGCTCTCCTCATCCTCGTCGTCAGACCACTTTCCATCTTCGGCGCAAATCTCTTCTCTGATAAAACCACCATCAAAGAACAAATCTTCCTAGCCGCCCTAGCGCCAAGAGGAATCGTAGCCGCCGCCGTAACATCCATCTTCGCTCTCCAACTCACCCAAGCTGCTAAAGACGGACTCATCCCTGCAGAAATCGCAGAACAAGCTGAAAACCTCGTCCTTCTCGTGTTCATCGTCATCGTCGGGACCGTCGCATTCTACGGCCTCCTCGCTGCCCCTCTCGCCAACAAACTCGGACTCGCCACAAAAAACCCCCGCGGCATTCTATTCGCAGGTGCCAATACCTGGACAAGACTCATCGCAAAAGCACTTCACGATGACGGTCATGACGTCCTCATGCTAGACACTAACTACTCAAACGTCGCAGCCGCATCCATGGCCGGAATCCCTGCCAAACGCGCTAACATCCTATCAGAATACGTCGAAGAAGAACTAGACCTCACAGGCATCGGACAGCTAGTCGCCACCACCAATAACGATGAAGTCAACAGCCTCGCCACCAAAGAATTCACACACATCTTCGGCAGCGCAGAAATCTGGCAAGTCGCACCTCTAGACGACAACGCACACCACACAAACGCCGTAGCATCACACCAAAGAGGAAGAATCCTATTCACCAACAGACCCAACCGTAAAATCCTCGAAAACCTCGTCATCAATGGCGCCATCATCAAAAAAACCACCATCTCAGAACAATACACTTTCGAGAAATTCACTAATGCATACCCAGACGCCATCATCCTCTTCCTAGACTCAGACGATAAAGGACTCAGACCCGCCAATGAAGACCTCAAAAAAGTAGCACCAGGAATATCCATATACGCACTCGTCATCCCAGACCCACAAAACATCACTAACAAACTAACCGCCCCCATCAAAGTCACAGAAGCATCATAACCAAAACCTATCACCACTCAACACCTTGTACACAGACCTCGAAGCAAAACTCCATGACACCTTCTGGAACCAAGAAGATATCATCTCTGAGCTCCCACTTCTCCAAGACTTCCATGATAAAAAAACCAGCCTAGAAATAGGCTGCGGATCAGGCAGACTCCTACTACCACTCCTCCATCAAGGCCACCCCATAGACGGCGTAGAAATCTCCCCCGATATGGTTTCCCTGCTAAAACAAAACGCCGCTGACCAAAACCTCACCAGCAAGCTAAACCAATCTAAAATCTACACAGCAGACATCACCGAAATCACTCTCGAGCAAACCTACCAGCGCATCTCCATACCCGCCTTCACCGCTCAGCTACTCACCAGAAAAAAACTCCTCCACCTCCTCAGAAAACTACACACCAGCACCACCACCTGCGGCCAACTCTACATCACCCTCTTCATCCCATGGGCAGAAATAGCAGGTGAACTTAACGAAGGTGACTGGTACATCGACCATGAGGCAATACTCGGCAATGACCAAAAAACCACCGCACAGTGTAAAACCAAATTCACCATCAACCGCCTCCAACAAACCCTCTCCCGCAAACACCAATACACCCTCACTCACCAAAACGGCAAAAAACAACTACACAGATCCAGCCAAATACTACAGTGGTACACCTACCCAGAAATCAAACTCATCCTCGCCGCCACAAACTGGAATACCAAAAAACTCATCACTGACCTAGAACCCAATAAAGAACCACACCCAGACGCACACATCCTCACCATCATAGCATCCAAAACCTAACCAGCCATGACCAACAAACCCGCCTCAGATTCAACAAACCCAAACGACGGCGCCAGTATCGTCAAACGCATTCTCACATCCCCCAATAAACCAGTCACAGAACCAGAAAAAGAAATCCGCTTCACCAGAGCCGCTCAAGCATCACTCTTCTTCTTCCTCAGCATCATCAGCGTAATGATAGGCATCGGCACTCTCTTCAATGAATTCATTAACTGGGGCCCCCAACACCCAGACTTCAAAGCCTACTGGTGGCTCAGCCTCCTCGCCATCATCCCAGCAGCTCTATTCCTCCGCATCGGCATCCACTGCATCCGCCACGCATTCATCATACTCACCCCCATGGGAATAGAAATCTTCCCATTCTGGAAACCCCAGAAAAACCTCCAACTCGTCTTCTGGTCAGACATAAACCACGCAGAATTCACAGGCCACATCATGAAACTTCACTTCAACAAAGAAGAAACCGCAGGCATCATCACCACTCTCAAGCCCATCGGTAAACTAAACTACCCACTCCTCGAAAAAGCAATCAACGGCAGAATCAACACCACTAAAGCATAAAATGAAACTTCCTCACCACCTCATCCCCCTCAGCATACCCCTAATCTGCCTCACCATCTGCTACTGCGCACCCAAAACATTACAAACAACCATCCCACAAATCACCAAAACTCCCCCCCCTCATTTCAACAAACTCCCCACATCCAAAAACCCCAAATACGCCACCGCTAACCTCATCGAAATCAAACAAATAGACAAATCCATCAGCATAGACCTCCAATACACACGCCCATCAAACATCGCCAAAGCACCACTATACCCAAAAAAATTCCCCGCTCTCCTAAGACCAGAAACCGCACTCAGACTCAAACACGCAAACAACATAGTCAAAAAATTCGGCCTCCGCATTAAAATCTGGGACGCCTACCGCCCACCATCAGCTCAGTGGAAACTATACGAAGCCTCCGGAAGAAATGACTCCTTCGTCGCAAATCCTCGAAACGCACCATCCCAGCACTCCTGCGGAACCGCTGTCGACGTCACACTAGTAAACAAAAACGGCACCCCAGTGCCCATGCCCACAGGATTCGACTCCTTCACCCCTCAAGCCAGCTCATCCTACAACCACGCCGACAAACAAATCGCTAAAAACCTAAAAATCCTCCAATTCGCCATGCACCAATCCGGCTTCTATCACCTCCCACAAGAATGGTGGCACTACATCGACATAAACTACAAAAAATACCCAAAAACCATACCACTTACTGACATACAGTAACAAACACACACCCCCTGTATAAACAGCACCACTTATTATAATCGCTATTTCCTGACCTGTAGTCTAAAAACTTAATCACATATGAAAATAACAACTAAACTAACAACACTCGCACTACTATTCACTCTACCACTCGCTATCACATCTTGTGGAGATTCAGATAAAA
>CALGZA010000058.1 GCA_937934595.1 uncultured Verrucomicrobiales bacterium
CTAGCAAATATGATACCTTCTTCGGTCTTAAAATCACTATAGCGTCTAATTGCTTCCATAGGTGTATCGTTATGTTCGATGCACATCACCACGATAGGAGCGTGAGTTAAAATCTCAAATTTCAGCGTTGAAAGAGATAAACAAACCATTTTCATAAATTCGTTTTTGAGGCCGAACTGGTCACCCCCGCAGTGCTCGCTACAAAAACTTTCTAATTTATCCCAATAACTATCATTCCAGCCTGTGGACTCAAAATCATAAGCCTGTTCATTCCAGCTTTCTTTATCAAAATCAAACTGATCATTATAACTAAAAGTTATTTCTCCATAATCAACATTACAGTCAAGCCAAATCGCCCCCACTTTAAAAGAAATTTCATTAATCGCTCTATATACCTCATTATGTATCTCCTTAACGATATCATCTAATCGGATTTCCATGACTTCACTCCTATACCTTTATATTTATTACTATCCAGAAAACTTAAAAACTCTTCACTAACTATGAATCCAGAAAACAAAGTTGAATACAGCCATTCATCAAGATCTAGTGCTGCATCCATTACCCATTTATATATCATTCGAGGAGCATCTTCACTTCCTAGTGAAAAAAAATCACTTTTTTGATCATCCATAACCTTTATTTCTTCGCCTTTGTCATATAGCGCATAGTATTTCACTTGCGTAGGTATTTCTTTAATTCTTTCATCATCTATATACTCACATAGTTTAACAGGTTCAAAGTGAATTCTATTGAATTTCTCTAATGGCAAATTAGAAAGAACTGCATCTGATATAGCTAGAAAATATTGGCCAGCTAGAACATCCCTTATAGGGTATGGCTCGTCATTAACTACTAGGTATAGCTGATCATTTTCTTTTAATCGTTTATAATGATACGTAGCAATATTTTCAGGAGCAACTTGTTCATCCTTTAAAGGTTCAGCAAAGTAGCATAATCCTGCTATACCTTTACTCTTCTTCCCGTTATCTAATCGATGATATTTCATAATATATATGGCATTTAGTAGCGAATCCTATTGAAAAACACAACAAGTATTCGAGTGATAATATTACAGTATGGGTGCTACTCTCCCTCCGGGCAAAGGATCACTAAGCTCATTAGGCTTAAGCATTGGTATAGGAGGTTCAGGCTGAGGCGGTAAAGGAGGCTGAGGTGCTACAGAAAAGCATAAAAAAGCATAAAGACAGAAAGTATATAGATAAAGCCTTGTATCATATACAAGTATTCTATCAGCATAGCCAAACCCATCCAAATCCACCCCCACACTCACCACCCCAAAGGCCTGTCACACTCCCTGCTTTCATGCCATCGCACTACGAGTGTACCACCACCTACCCTTCCTCCCTAGTGGCTCATACTGAGACACTACCTGTTAAAATTACGGATCACGTCGTAGTCGCTTTGTGTTTGTTGTGGTATTAATTTTAGGGTAAAGTTATGGGGTTGACTATTATTTTGGATTGTTTTGTCGTAGCTGTTGTAACATTTGAACTGTTAGAATAGATTTATAGCACAACAAGATAGCAAGAGTAGCGAGGCAAGATGAAAGTGCATAGTGGACTATGCAACTGACGAATAACGAAGCTAATCTTGATATATTGTTTTGCTCTTCAAAAAATCAGCTCTGCTGCTGGTCCCAAATATATTGAAACTACTATCAATCCAGAATAACTGTGAAAATGATATTAGATGGATTACGATGTGGGTGATCGTTTCTAGTGGGTGGTTAGAAGTGGTTAGGTTTTCTTAGGTATGACCGATGCTCTAGATGAGGTCGCTAACGCAAGATGAGCTGATTGGTTTCAGAGAATTGAAGAGCGTGACGAAAGGATCGGTAAATCTGGTGACTCGTTGACACGGTGAAAGGGAACTTGACTGACTACCACATCAATAATATAAGATACACAGTGTCTTACGATCTAGACAACCTCATCAGAACCATCAAAGCCGGCAAACTTACCGTCAGCTACCGCTATGATGCCCTAGGTCGCCGCGTCATCCGCATAGAAGCCACCAAGCGCACAGCCCTCATCTGGTTGGGGAACAACGAAAAAGCAGAATACAATCATCGAGGATCAAAAACCAGCATCCAGAACGACATCATGAACCACCCAACGCGTCTGAACGCCGTGATGGCGCGCGTCAAAAAAGGCAAACGCGGAAGGATGCAGTGGCATCACAAAAACTACCTAGACCACGTCTACGCCGTGAGCACAGTTCAGGGCAAATTCATCGAGCATTACCCTTGCAGCGCCTATGACGAAGTAGCAATCTTAACCGGTACCGGACGCCAACAAGACAGCAGCCGCATCAACAACCAGATCACCTGGAATACCAGAAGGCTAGATCCCATCAGCGGCTACTACCTCCAAAAATACCGCCACTACAGCCAACAACTAGGGAGGTGCCCGAGCAGAGCCCCCATTAAAGAAAGAGGAGGAGTGAATCTGTATGGATTTGTGGGGAATGATGGGATAAATGCATCGGATCATTTAGGGCTTATAAAGGTCTACAATGAAGATGTGTCAACTTACCCCGTTACCTCTGCGCAAATGAATCCGAGCTACAGAGGTTTAGCTAGAATTTCTTTCTTCAATAGAAATCGTTTGGTAAAAATTGATGAAGACTATTGCAGGGTTAAGATGGATGGGTTGCTAGACGTCAAGGGTTTGCATTATAGTAATCTTAATGTTAACCACCCAGACTATGAGTTTAGTGATGTGAAAAATCCTTTTCACTGGTCAGTGCCTAATAGTAGAAATGTTAGGACAACACCAGATCATGAAAAGTATCATTTACGTATAAATAGTAGAATTTGGAACGATTTCGTGAAAGATACTAAACCTTATCGAGAGAAAATGTGCTGTGATTGTGCAACATTAGCACTGTTGTCAGTAGAGGCGATGAAGCACAGTTTTAGAGAATATGCAAGCTATACAGATGCAGCATTCGATATAGCTTCTTATGGAAAAAGACAGGCAGACAAAGCAAAATTCTTGGCAAAATATCACAAAGCTTCTGCTGTAGTAGAGAAAAAACTACAAGCTTTTGAGGATAGATGTGAAATTGTTTTTGGAAACCATCACCCGGAAGATGTAACATTTAAAGAATAGAATAATATGAACATATTAAAAATTATATTTATTGTGTTTTATTTAAGTTTAATAACGAATGCAGATGAAAACATTGCTCCAATTAAAGATATCGATTTAAAGATAGCACATGAGATTATAGATGAAAAAAATATAACCATTTTTTATAGTTATTACCTAAAAGCAGGTAAGCGAGTTTTGCATGGTGCTAAATATACATTAGATAAGTCATATCAAAAAGAAGGGGTCGTTAATTATCAAATGGAGAATTATGAACATGGGAAACTTATAGAAGTGATCTCTTCTTCTGAAAAATCCTTGTATACACCTGTTAAAAAGTCACATTCAAAAAAGTCAGGCAAACCACTAAGGCGGTCTGACAAGTCACATGGGAGTGTCAGACCTTTAGAGAGGAAATGATCAAAACCATGGGTATGAACCGAGCACATCGGTAACAGATTAACCAAGCACACAGGTAACATTTAGAAGGCTAATTATAAAGCATGGTGACAGACGAGATTAAGCATGGTGACAGACAATATATGAAGAAAGCATAGATAAAGCCTTGTATCATATACAAGTATTCTTTCATCAGAGCCGAACCCATCCAAATCCAACCCCCACTCCCCACCCCAAAGGCCTGTCACGCTCCCTGCTCTCATACCATTGCACAACGAGTGTAATACAAAAACGGCGCCACCCAGAACCGCAATCACAGCGCCAGTGACCAAATTAATCTACTCTGAGGCAAAGCCACCAACCACGACACCAAAGGGAACTTGACGAAATACCAGAACAATGGCAAAAAGTATGTAGTGATCTACGATCTAGACAGCCGCATGACCCGGAAAAATTATTAGACAGGCAACATTTGGATAAACAACCCCAACCCTAACTTGTAGCGCATTAACCAATTCCATACTCATAACCAAACCCAGCATCCGCGCCACACCCCGTCACCCCGGCACCACGTCGCCCTGATCACGCTTCCTGCAATCATGCCATCTCACAACATCCGTAATAAGTCGTTCGGCTATGGCCGGAGACGCTACCCCAAAGGGGCCCCCTTCCCAGCCCGCCTAAACGCCACATTACGCAGTGTTGCGCGAAGGAATGAGCAGGCCCCTCGCCAATATTTGAATATGGCTTACACATCCTTTTTCCAATGCTCCGCTCCACAAGCTCTGCCTCCACACGCTGGCCTATGCTTCATTCCTCAGGCAAACAAAAAGCAAAAGCAAAAAATTAAAAAATTAAATCACTAAAACTTTATTTTTTAATAATTCAGCTATCATTAACTACACATTCCTCATCTTATCAAAAAGCTTACTTCAGACATCTTTATCCTCAATAAAAACTAGGCTTATTTTTCTTAAAAAGACTCACTTCCCTCTTGCAGTTATCTAAAATAACAAGCAATAATTTTTTATAGAACTAACCCCACCAACAACCACCTCATGAGCCTAAGAAAACAACTAAACGCATCACTACCAGCGATCCTTCCCGCTAACCCTAAAGAGGCCATCAAAGGAACCGAACTCATCCGCCTCATTCGTCTCAAAATAGATGGTAACTACTCAGACGCCTCGCTCCGCTATCACTTCTCCATCATGTCATGTGACCCCGGATCACCCATCGCAAAAGTAGAAAAAGGCCAAGGCTACTACAGACGCACAGCTCCAGTCCCCGTCCTCTCCAGCGCCAAAGAAATACTATCACTATCACAAGGACGCCTAGACGACTTCGGCGAAGACAAAGAAGTCATCGACATCGCACTCATGCGCGTCAAAAAATTCCGCGCCATCGTACAAAGCTGGGCAGAAGCCTGCGGAAAACAACCATTCATATTCAGAGAACCATTCCAAGCCAACGCACCCATCGGAAACCTATGGAAATTCCCAGAAATGGTCATGGTAGACTGGGAAGGAGCCATCGACGAAATTGAAGCAGACCCAGTACTAAAACTAAAAAGCACACTCCAGCTCCCAGCATTCAGACTCACAGCCGCACGCCTATACATCCACGCTGGCCTACACTCATTCCGTGAAGACTTCTTCCAAGCACTCAGCTCATCTGAATGGGCTAATGCTGGCGAACTATACTACGCAGGACCCATTCAAGACGAAGCCCTCGCAGAAGCATACCGCAGACTTAACTCAAAATTCGGAATCGGAGTCACAAGCTTCGGACTCAGCTCATCACAACTTGACGACCTCCCAAGACCAGCAGAAATTCTAAACGCACACCCAAGAGAAACAGAAGCCCTCATGGAAAGACTAGAAATAAACAGAATCGCAAGCCCAGTCTCTAAAGACCACATCGACTGGACCGCTCTCGATGCCATAAGAAACGACTCCGATGAAATAAACAAACTCTTCAACTCACTCATCGAAGGAATCAACAACAAAAACCCTCAAACATAAAATCCAACACTTCCTCCATCATGTCTCACACCCAGTCACCAGCCAGAACATGGGCAGAAATAGACATCTCAGCCCTCAAAAACAACCTCCAGACAGCACGCCAGATCTCAGGTCAACCAGTCATGGCTGTCCTCAAAGCATCAGCATACGGACACGACATCAAAAAAATCGCCCGCATCCTAGACCAAGAAAACATCGCCTTCTACGGAGTTGCCAGCGTCATCGAAGCCAGACGCATTAGCACCACCGGCAGCAACACCAGAATCTACCTCCTAGGTCCCACACTTCCAGATGAACGCCAAGAAATCATCTCTAACAGATGGACCCCCTCTATATCCAGCCTCCATGAAGCCACTCACCTAGACCAACTCAACAAAGGCAACCCACCCCTCCCTGTCCACATCACCGTAGACACAGGAATGGGCAGAGGCGGCTTCCTTCCATCTAACCTAAACACCCAACTCGAAAAAATACGCAAACTCAAAAACATCACCATAGAAGGCATCGGCTCACACCTACCATCCGCAGACGATGACAAAACATTCACCCAGTCACAATTCAAAACATTCTCAGAAATCGTAAAAAACACCCATCACACATTCAAATACATCCACCTAGCTAACTCAGCAGGTATCCTAGACTACTCATCATCCATCACCAACCTCTGCAGACCCGGGCTCATGCTTTACGGTATCTCCCCCATCGAATCATACCAAAAAAAACTCCAACCCGTCATGTCCCTTAAATCCAAAATAACCATCATCCGCCAGCTCCCTCCAGGACACGGCATCTCATACGGCAGAACCGTACTCCTAGACAAACCCACCCGCATCGCAACCATAGGAGCAGGATACGGAGACGGATACCCTCGCTCAGTTGCACCAGATAAAGCCTCAGTCATCATCCGTAACACACGCTGCCCCATCATCGGCAGAGTCACCATGGACCAGATCATGGTAGACGTCAGCAACCTGCCAGATGCCGCCACAGGAGACGAAGTAGAACTCTTCGGCAAAAACCTCCCAGTCACAGAAGTCGCCAATAACGCCAACACCATCTCATGGGAAATACTAACCAGAATCACCCCCAGAGTCACCAGAATATACCTCAACAAATAGTATTCCATCATTGCAAACCATAAAACCCATGCTCTATTATAATATTATGCGAACCATAACCATCACCACCACCGCCTCTCTCATAGCCTCACTCACACTTACCTGTTCGCTAACCGCCCAGCAAACTACCCCAAACACCAAACCAAATACCAAGCTCCAAAACAAAAAAAATAAACCAGCACCCATCCCCATAGACCTCATAGAAGACCCTCACGTCAGAGCAGAACTCGGCATAAATGAATTTACCGCACCCTCCATCAGACTCATCTTTGATGACCTAGATCAGCTCACACCCATGCCAGTCAGAGAAACGCGCCACACCCTTCCAAAACGTATGCCCCTTAGCAGAACTGACCTAGCGCTTGAAATCGGCTTCCTCATCGCAGACGGATTCCTCGCCGTCCAGCACGGTCACATCGAAGACATCGAACCCATCGCCAAAAACCTATCAAAATACGGCCGCGCACTAGGCGCTGGTGACCGCGTCAACCGCCACGCCAAATCACTACTCGAAAACGCCAAGAAAAAAAATACAGAAGCACTCAAGGACCAACTCGCAGCCACCCAAAAAGACGTCGAAAAAGAACTCGTCCAGCTCAAAGACGCTGACCTAGCACACCTCATCTCACTCGGTGGATGGATCCGCGCACTCGAATGCGCATCCGCAGCAGTCACAAAAGAATTCACTGAAGAACGTGCATACCAGCTCTTCAGAGAAGACATCGCAGACTACTACGAAGGCTCCATTGGTGGCCTCGAACCGCGCATCTCGAAAACACCAAAATTCACCGCCATCAGAGAAATATGCTCAGGACTAAAACTCACCATGACACTCGCAGATGACCAAGAACCATCAGAAAAAAAAGTCACAGAAATTACCACCCAAGCAAAAAAACTAGCTAAAATAACTCTCAAAAGAGATAAGTAACCCACCCTGCCAAAAACACAACAAATCTCACACACCTCGTGCCAAAGCGGCCGAGGTGTATTTGTTAGAAATACACCTCCACCACCTAACCACTAAATAAACAAACCCATCTTTCACCAAACATGAAAACACACAAACTCATTAAACTAATCAGCATCCTCACCCTCAGCGCACTCACCATCGCCCCAGCATCAGCCATCACCACCGCTGAAAAAAGAGAAATCTACAACAAACACAAAGGCGCAGTATTCGGCGTAAAAGGCACCCTAAAAATCACCGCCACCGTCCAAGGAAAAATCAGAACCCAAGAAGCCAAAATATGGTCCAATGCCACCTGCATCGCTGACAAAATCCTCGTAGCCGCCTACGAGTCCATCAGCCCAAACGTCGGTGGAAACAACCCAAACGTCCAAGTCTCAAAATCAATCGAACAACTCAAAATAATCACCGCAAAAGGAACAGAATTTGACGCTAAACTAATCCTCCATGATGAAGACCTAGGCCTAGCATTCATCGCTATTGACCCTAAAACCAAAAACATCAAATCCTGGAAAAACCAAATCGTCAATACAACCAAAGACATCACCCTACAACACCTTGATGAGACCATTAACATCTCCAGATACGCATCACACCTAAACCACCACAGCGCAGCAACACTAGGCACCGTCTCAGCCATCATCACCAAACCTCGCAGACTCTACCAGATCCTAAGTGCATCCATGAGCGCACCATCTTTCAACCACGCAGGTGAATTCGTAGGCATCACCGTCACACAAACTCCCACCACAAAAGAAAAACAAGCTATCCCACCAGTCACAATCCCAGCAAAATACATCAACAAACTACTCAAACTTGCTAAAACCAAACAAAAACAACTCAAATAAGAATCTCTCCCCATCTATTGACTAACTTCCCTTAAATTAAAGCTCATCATGACCCCTTCATTTCTTAACTGCTACAGTAAATAATAAATAATGCTTCTTTATTTTAGCCATTCGCCTCCCATTCCTGAAAACACATATTCTTCTTCTTTTAGGCCTTAACACTGTAGTCGATGCAAAAGCCTTAATCCATTTCTTCTTCTTGGGATGAAATAATTCATGCATTATTGGAACACTCTTAGATTCATTATGCAAATCTGGAGCACCATACATAGCCGACCGAGACGGAGCTACCCTTACAGTCTTAGCACCTATACTAACCTTCATCTCATAATCACTCAGGTTAACATAGAGCCTATCTCCACCCTTAAAATTAGACATCCTCTGAACTTTTGCCGTGTATGAAGACCTACCTTTACTATCCACAATAGGTTGCAATAATACTAACGCCCTACTCATGTTTGCCGGAATCTTAACTTTACACAACGTAAGGCGTTTTATTTCTTCTAGCTCAAAAGTTTTAGGTAAAGAACGCGTAATACGAAAATTCCCACTCTTCAATTTCACAGACTCGCTAACTTGGAAATTCGGTAACTCTACTTGAAATTTTCTCTTATCACTAACTATCGAGATAGGACTGCTTAAGCCCCCCTTCAGCTCTGTAATACACGCAAACCATACAGTATGTGTTGTTTTGTTTAACCGCTCCCTCGTTTGCCCTACAGCTTTAAAAGTGGTCACTATAAATATTAATGAAACACCAATTATAATTCTTTTTATATTAAGCATAAGATATTTATCTAATAATTAGATATTATATGTCTGATTCCTTCAGCCACTTAAAATTAATAATCTCAAATCTACGTCCAAAACGTCTGTTAGTCTCTGTTAGCTGGCTGTTGTCTATATCAGAAAATTCACCACTAGAATTGATAGTGCGTGCAGGAACTTCACATGAATTAGAGCCATCAGTATATTCTGGAACTCGCTGCACAATAACTTCACACCATGCTCGCGCTATTACTTTCCCACTTTTGTCGGTAGACTCACCATAAGCCCGTATCCTAAAGGTATCATCCCTTACAGATAATGTATTTGATATAGGCTTGAGCAAATCAGATTGTATTATATACCCAGGAATCCCTGCAAATCTTGACCCTACCGCAGCAGAAGGTGTATTGAATGCATGATTTCCCAAATCTTTTATATCAATCATGTAATCATCACTACTCTTAAATTCATAATTAATTGACCCTACCTCAGGTTGTGCATCATCATAGTCTATTGCAGACTGAAGTGCTCCCTTGATTCCTAGCTCATCATCAGACAACCTCCGGTTTATAAATTCTGAAAAATTCAGAAAGGGCCCTCTCTGCTTCACCTGCTTCACGCACTCTTCGGCTAATTTCTTTAACTGATCATCATCCAAATACCTGACTCCAGACCAAGCACTCAATCCATCAGACCTTTCCACTCCTGTTTCCGGATCACTTAGCTCTTTATCAGTAGTAGCTACACCAAAACGAGACAATGCAATAGATTTCCCTTCAGGAACGATTACCGGCATAAGATCCCCGCTTTGATTACGAAATACAACTTTCCTCTCCCTAATCCCACTAAACAAAGCATACCAAGCAGGAACCGATGTACTATTAACATTAAACATACCCTCAACCATAAGAGCTCCTGCAGATTTTTTGAACCCATCAGCTGCCATAAGCAGATCTTTCATATCACTTTTACTAGCAAGCTTATTATAAGGCGTATATCGTGAATTCGCTAGCCTACCATTATTGATCAACAAATCAACGTTCTCTTCAAAACTTAGACTAGCAGATGCGCCAGGTCTACTTTGATCAGCAATAGATGATATATAATAATCATCCCATAAAGAATCATTAAGTAAGAAGACATGATCCCAATAGTCACTGTATGCCTTGGTATCCACCGCTGAATAACCTTCAGCCAAATCATTATAATTCTTCATATCCATACTTATTGAGTTATTGAAAAACGTATAAACATCAGTCCTAGGTATCATAGGGTGGAGAAAAGAATTCCCTATACCTGGACCTGTAACTCCACTCTGGTAGGCCGTGCTTTTAAATTTTGTTCCACGTTGTGAATTACCTGTTGTGTCAGTTTTAAGCCTGCCCACTGGAAAATCTGTCATTGACTCCAAAGTTGCTCGATCATACCATCCGGGATCAATTCGCATAGATCCAAATCCAGCTAAACTACCAATTGGGGCCGATGGCAGCTCTAATATAGGCACTGCACTCACCTTCTCATCTTGACTTAAAATCGCACTGCTACCTATGTGCTCAACAACCTCATCAACAGAAATGCCGTTAGCTTGTAAAGGACCAAACCTAAACTCATAAGGCGAATCTATCCTCTGCGTATGAGCAATCTTATCATCCTCTGAAATATAAAGACCTTTTCCTAAATAAAAAGGCGGTGCCTGGATCCAGTTGCGACATCGCCAGTCTTTAGACCAATTAATGCTAGGATACTCATGTTTATACATCCCCTTCATCGCAATTTGTAAATAAGCTATTGGCTGTATGTCTGTATCCGAACTAATAACTGGGGCCGGCACACTATTTAAATGAGTATGGGACTGCCTGGTATTAAGCCAGTCAATTTGAGTCGCAAAAGGTAAAACTGAATAACCTCTATTCCTGTTCGTTCCAATCGGAGACCAATACTCAAATAACTTCATAGACCCAGGTGTTTGACCACCAAAATATACACCCGGATATTTCGCAAACTTATGCGTAAAACTAAACTGAAAAGTTGGCTTCTCAGACTCTTTCATACCTATTGCACGTGATCCTAATAGTCCTCCATATGCATTAGGATCAAATCCTTTTACCATATCAAGATTATTTTGTAAATTAGGTCTAGATATAAGTTTTGAACCAGCAGGAGCAAAAATCCTAAACTCACCAGGCTTAAATACCAATTCCTCTCCTACTGGTTTACTAGGATCCATTATCCTCGCAAAATCATCATCAAAAAGAAGTAATGTTTCAGATTTCTTAATCCCATCATTATACAATGTTCCTACCAAAGGAAGGGCATCAGATAAATAAGAGCGAAACGCAACTTTCTTATTTGGAATCCGTAACTCTACATTGTAGGGGTTCCAGTAGACCGCAACTGGAGTACCAATATACGCCACATTAAACTCACCTCGTGAATTCGGCATTGCATAGAGTTTTACGCTTAATATGTAAGTTAAATGAGAGAGAATAGGATAACGGCTATATGAATCTTCCCCCTCCCAAAAACCATCAGCTATTTGCCTCCTACTGTTGAAGGAATTATTCATGTTGCAATCTGCCCAAGGTAAAACCCCTTGCCAATTCAGTGCAGCATTACCCGTCGTGCCCCCATTTTTATACTCAGGTGCAAGTGAATCGCTATCTTGTCTATACATACGATAAAAATGACGCATCCTCGTCCATGAAGCAAAAGGACGTTCAGGGATCACAGGATTCTTAGCTACTAAATCCTGACTCACTGGTCGTATCGAAGGTTCACTAGAATCACCCTTAGTAAAACTATATGTGTCTGGTAGTGTGTTTTTCTCACGCTCAAAAAGAAGACTAAGGTCTTTCTTTAGATGGCCCGTTCGCGCACTAGAAATAACACCCCGTGATAGTGATGTGAAATCAAAGAAATATTTCTTAACTATATCGCGGTCGATCTCAGAAGCTCCAATAGTATCATAACTCTGTATTCTCTTACTTATAGTCAGATCTTCTTCTAACTTTTCAAACCCACTCACTGAATAGACACCAATCTCGTTTGTATTACCTCCAGAGTTTTCCCACTGATCTGCTGTAAGATCTCTAGATCTCTTAGTGAGCGCAGTAGACGCCTTGTGGTTTTCTGCACCTATCCACCAGGCGTAACGTCCATTATTTTCTATTTTTTTTAGATATGCCCTCGTTATTTTATGGGGCGCATTCATTGTATTTTGCTCGCCTATAGTATTTGAGCCTACTAAAACAACTGAATTGGAATCATCCCAATCATCAATACTTATAGAAGCATCTATATCACTTTCCTTTCCCGCAGGCAGCGTTAACAACCATCTACGAAACATCGCTTCACGCTTGGGTGTATATGTATCTTGTATTCTTAATGTTTTACCACTTGCTGGATGAATATATTCAGCATTCAACCAACTACCCCATGAATCATAGCTTCCAAGCCATTGCGACTGACCTACACCATCAATTTCTGGACTGTTGGGGTCAGCATCAAATATCGCTGCCTCAGAGCTTATTCTCATATCTGGACCCATCTCACTCTGCAGCTCACTAAGTGCTAACATTAAAGCCACCCTGCAATTAGCGCGGGCTTGGTCATGAGCATTGAAATAATGACTTCTAGCAACTTCTTGTGAGCTCAAACTTAACAGAGACAAAGCAGTCACCATTAATAAACTAGTTATCATTAATGTTGATATAAGGGCGAATCCTCTATTTGAGATAGATCTAATTCCAAAAATCAACATAAATTGTCTTTTATGTTTTAAAGTTAATAATTTTTTATCATTCACGGTCAACTAATAAAGTAAATATAATCACAACCTAGGTCAACACAAAAACTTAGGTGATTTTTTCTACCAGCAGTCATATAATTTAAACTGTTTTTTTCGAGACCAGAATTTTGATTATCAAATAAAAATGAACCACTTAACAACCAGTGAGACCTACTGATGATCACCCCACGAACCGGATAAGCGTGCAACCTCATCGTGTTAGCTGAGCTTACAGATATTAAATCATCAAACAATACTCGCCAACTAGCAGCCCAGCTAGAAGTCACGCCGCAACATCTTGTTCGCCTATTTTTTTACCATCTTTCAGCGTAGTAAAGAACCTCGTTTCGTTGAAGACTCAATACCATACCTTTACTCACACCATGATTCCAGTCATGACCAGATCCCTTTTTGTAAGGTTTTGCTTGAAATATGAATATTCTGTAATCGTCCGGGAACTCGTATATGCCTGTGCCTAGCGTATGAGGACTGGTGCTGGACAGTCCTTCACTGCATTCATTGATGAGCGTTACGGAATTACCACCGTCCTGATGTTGCATCGCTAATTCTGTAGCATCCGCATAGAGCCTTTTCACCTCAGCCTCGGGAAGCTCCATTCTCAGTTGAACGTGACCCCCTCCCTGCAAATAACCTGGAAAAGATGAAAATTTAACATTGCTAGCTCTCGAAGGCACAGATCGAGGAAAATGATCAACTAGGCCGCTTGCTTTCCAATCGATTAATACACCTTGATACTGATCTATAGAATCAATCGTTTCTAGCGACTTATTGCTACTATATACGATCCATATAAACCCCAGACCCACTGTAAGCACAAGAAATCCAAGAATTCCGCCAATCCACTTAAGTGCACATTTCATTTTTCTGGAGAACGAACTAACACACCCACCCCCTAAGGAAGTATGCCATTCGATAATAGATTAAGGTTATAGTCTTCATAAAAATCAGCTAAAGCGTGCCTTAGAGCTTTGCGTAATGCGTCCTGTTCTGCATTTTACTGGGCTTAGTATACTAGGTTTCATCGTTAATAGCCAGAGCACTATCGCCATGTATGATTACATACCAGCATGATTACTATGTTTAGTAAGGCTACCACATCGTGATGATTCATGATGAGAAATGCAAGTGTTATCAATACTCATACCATTTGAACTGTTAGAATGGATTGATAGCACAACAAGATAGCAAGAGTAGCAAAGCAAGAGGAAAAAGAATAGTGTACTATGCAACTGACGTATAACGAAGCTAATCTTGATGTATTGTTTTGCACTGGCGGATTCAATAAGTAAATCTACACAACCCATGCTAAAAGGATCCGAGTTGATCGCTCAGTTTAAAAAAGCAATTTTAACTCGAGTGACAAAATAAGCCAAAAAAAAACACACCAAAAGCGGTCATTATAAAAATTCCAATCCGACTACACAAAACATTCCCCCACTAAAAGAATAGCTACAGAAATATGCCTACAGGAATCTTTTCCCAGTTGGCGTGAATGCCTCGATCAAAACCAGAAATTAAGCCACGAGGCCCACGAAGAAACTCCATCACAACGAATTCAACCAGCGCCACAAATACCATGAAAATTCCGACTGTATGTTTATACTTCATAGTCATCTGATTTTCTCAGCAGAACCTAGAGCCCACCAACACCTGACAGAGAGCGAGCATACAGACTAGGTTAATAATTAGAGTTGGCTCAAAACTTCTACTAACAGACATTTCAATTTTTAGCTTCAATGAATTACTTGGCTTCTTGGTTGCTTGGTTTCATTGGACTGGGAAAAAGTTGTATTTGATTCGTAATTTCATCTGATTTAAATATTAGACGTAACAAATAGTAATATCCCAAAACCTGAACTGAGGCCAATCACAATGCCCAATAACGCACTCCATCTGAGCTTAAAATTAGATATGAACCAGCCAATAAAAAATGCACTCAACGCTGTAATCAAAAACACAAACCAGAAACCTCCAACTATTTCTAATAAATGGGTCGTTCCTCCAACATTCAGAGACATTCCAAAAAGGGCTATCAAAACAAATGCTCCAGCAACTAATCCTGATTTTATATTTCTAGTTATCATTTTAATTCTATTTACGAAGAGGATCACATATTTTCAGCCGAATGTCTATGCTTTGCAATCCGCAAGAAGCGACTTCAGCTCAACGAAGGGGTAAAGGATTTTATTGTCATAATAATGAAACTACTCGACAATAGTGGGCTGCCCAGAAGCATCTTGTTATCCCGTTTTTATTGGCTGATTGTTAACAGTAATCTCCTCAAACCTCAATAAATATCCTTCAGGATAATCAGTCTCGAGCAAAACAAAGTCAGCGGTCAAGTCACTCCATCTACCATTCAAAGGTAAATCAAATGAAACTGCACCTACTAGCCCTGTTTCATTTGGTTCGTATCGAATAACTTCAGCTTTTGGATTCTTGTTTCCCCCTATTGCTGTTCTCCAATCCGTGATTTCAAAGTGTTCTACCTCAGAAAAAAGGTCTGAACGGTATCGTTTTAAATCCGATATTATCCATCCTGCTTTGGGTTCTCCATTACCTAATGAATAGCCAAGAGCTTCTATAAAGCACTGATAACGCTTCTCCTTAAGAACGTCTATCCAAGACTTGATTATCAAGAGTAGATCAGCATCAGAAAAGTCGCGTTTAACGTAGATCATTTTAGGGTAACGTCAGAGCATAGCTACGCTATGAGTGAGCTATGATTGAAGAAGGATTGATGTTTAACATAATGTGAAATGTAGTGTCGTCAAGATAATGCCAAAAATTAGAAAAATTAATGGACTACATAAATCTGTAGTAGAGTTAATGGCTTTCTCGAACTACTGTTCTCCCAATGACTTGGCTCGAAGTCTATTTTCTTCTTGGGCATATAGTTTTTTTTAATAGAGCTTATATCACTGAAGCTCATCATGAGCCAAACCTTGGTTGATAAATATCATGGTTCAAGAGTTTGCGCGGACTACTTTTCCAGCACAAAGACGCAAAAATATGTCCTGTATTATTAAAATACCTAAACCTATCATCAAAAACATAATACTACATCGGACTAAACATACACAAGGAATAATCTACCAGATTCTGACCTCAGCCCAAAAGGTGAGGACAAGTTATGCACTACCTATCTGAATCAAACAGTCGCCATAGCATGCATAAATTCGAATTCACGTGAAGACTCTATCTAACAAGGAATCTTTGATGGACGCAACGCAGCCTCAGAGCCCCTGGGCAAATCCGTATGACAAGTGGTGTGGTAGGAGAAGACTAGAACCTGTTACCTAAGCGATTCACTATTTTGTTCGTGTTCAGACGACTGTATTAGATGAATGCAAGTAAATGAAAATAATGCCGCTACAGCACCTGCCAAAAACCCAGCAATCCAGAACTCTAGCTCGTTGCCTTGTTCTTTTGGAGTGAAGATTGCAACTACGCCTCCTCCTATCAGAGCTGAGAGTAATGCAAACGCAAACACCTTCATTTTCGTTGGCTTCGGATAATAATCATAAAAAAACCACTGCAGACCCACGCCAATAAGCTCAGGCAAAACGAAAAACCACCCAAAGAGACTTAATAAAGGTGTGGCAAGAATCGCCTGAAAACCACTGATGCATCCAAACATTACAGCTGTTCCCAATACATGCATAGCGATGACTATTCCGCTAATTTGAAGAGTACGATCCATTTTCTAGCGAGATTCTCTCTAAACTCACCCACTACGGGAAAAGTAATCTTGATTCTGGGTTAAAGTTTAAAATTATCATAATACTTCGACTAAAACAAGTCACAGTAGCTTGGGTGCAACGCCTTTCTGAGACGCGTAGCATGAACTGAAACCAGATAGGATTCAAGTCACTTTTTATAATAGAATCACATTACACATCAAAATTTTCAGGCTCTCGAGCTGAAGTTATCCATTCATGAAACAAGCTTATTTTCTTTTTGTTACGACCAGGGCAATCAAAGTCTTAAGATAAGTTGCCGCTAGTTTTTCAAACTGCAATCGCGTATTATACCATTTTAACTGTTAGAATTTACTGATAGTACAACAAGACAGCAAGAGTAGCAAAGCAAGAGGAAAGAGAATAGTGGACTATGCAACTGACGTATAACGAAGCTAATCTTGATATATTGTTTTGCACTTCAAAAAATCAGCTCCGCTGCTGTTTCCAAATAGATTGAAACTACTATCAACCCAGAATAACTGTGAAAATGGTATTAGCAATAGATTATTCATTGATGATATTTCCAAGCGTATTAGTGGCGCAAATAGCGTGCTTCGTGTCTCCAAAATCAATTCCAATGAACGCAGCGGCTTAGGTATCTTATGTATTTTTTAGTAGTCACAGCTAAGTATAATCTCAGATCACCGAAGTGACCTCAACTACCTTCTCATTCTATCTTGTTCTGTATTTTCGTTGGATTTGTATAAGCCATTTTGACTAGGTCTTTATCGCCAAAGATTCGACCGACTCCACCCATTGGTGAAGCCCAGGCAAATTTAGATATGTCTACAGGGTCAAGAAATACTGCGATTCCATATCCTCTTTTATTCAGTGAGTCTACAAGCTCCTTTAGATCTTTCTTGTAAGTCTTAGATACAGTATAACGAACACCCTTTCCTGTTGCAAATCCGATGCGCACTTCTAACGACCTTCCCTCACCTCCATCTTCACGAAGGTAAATCACGGTTTCTCCTGACCATGGAGAAATCCCTCCAGCGGCAACTACCTTCGCTTTGAAAGGCTGTTCTGGGGTTACTTTCCCGTTAGTCCATAATGGAGATGGTTTATTATCTAAGGCGCACGCACTAAAAGGACAAATCGCCATAACTAGAAGAATGTAGATTATTTTCATGAATTCATATTATCACACAAAAAATGAAGCTCTGTAAAAACTTTGTAAATTTTAGCAGATATTCTATGGCTGAAGCTCATAGCTATATGAATATAGTCTGTCTAATAATTTTAAAGAAGAACGATTTTAGCTAACATCCGGGCATCTAACAGATCGCACTTGCGTTCATTTTTATAAATCAATCTAAGTTTCCGAACGTTGGCAACGACAACGGTGAAACCAAGTTCTTTAAGCTGGCGACTAATCCATAGACACTGCGTTCCAACTTCCAGAGCAATCAGAGCTTTAAGATAAGTTGCCGCTAGTTTTTCAAACTGCAATCGCGTATTAGCAATAGATTATTCTTCGGTAGCCTAGAAGCAGGTCATAACAATTCAATACTGTATACGCTGATAGAAAATTGTAAATCTGAGGGAATCAATCCACGAGATTATCTGGAGCACTTCATCACCGCGCTACACAACCAACAACCCAAAGACCTCACTCCAGCTAAAATAGCAGAGCTCATCAAGAAATCAGAAATCGCCTAGCCCAAATTTAAGACGCTTACCCTCAAACATGCAGAAAAGCAGAATGCTTTGCTACTTGCCACTCCTGTAAAAAATTAAGTTGAGAAAGCGTCCAATCAGTCACTAATTATCAGAACCCCTAACAAAAAATCGCCTTGGCTGCGGATTCACATTGATAATCCGCTCACCCGATACAGAATTCACAGCCCCCACATAACTTGTAGTATAACCCAGCGCTGTTCCACCCACAGGATGCCAAGTCTTCATATCAACACTCCACTGATAAGATGAAATCACTCCACCACCCTCAGGCCTTGCCTTCAGCTGCCCATTCGCCAACAACTCCAAATCTATACTTGTCCTATCTCGTAAAGCACTCTCTAGGCTTACATTCCTCACTAATTTATTCCCAAACACCTCCAACTCTACAAAAGCTAAAGTATTAACATTATCTATGTCAGGAGCAATCCGCTCCACTCTAATCCTGTAAACGGTAAGTCTTTCAGGAAACAACACTAAACCAACCCCACGGGGATAATCTCTTGTGAAGACTACTCTCCCATTTCTATCATAAACAAATAATCTTATATTCTTAAATCTATTATAAGATGTTAAACTATAAAATTTTAAGCTATCAATCATACGTTCAGATCCCAGATTCACCTCCCACCATGAGCCTGCTTCATTTTTCGTCTGCATGTAACTATTAGGATCAGATGATCCATCTCTATTGCCATCAATAGCCCTTCCAGCTACTTTACCATCTAACGTCGTTGATTGACGTGCACTAACACCGGGAACTAAAGCCCAGTTTACCTGCTCTAATAACTCAAAATTAGGCTCCTTTCCCATAACCTCAACTTCAGCTAAAGATAAAACATGGTTACCCTCACGATTAGCCCCCAACATACTAACCCTTACCACCTGACCATACACAGCATCAAAACTCCATTCCTCGCTAACCCCAGTATGCCCACTTGCCGTATGAAAATCTTGCCCCTTAACCAAAACTCCATGCTGGTCCAGTATCTCTATACGGTAATTAGAAAGACGCCTTTCTAAACCTTCCAGCCGATTATATAGCACAATACTGTCAATTTCAGCCACACCACCCAAATCCACCTGCCACCATGAACCTTCAACACTGAAGGTATGCGTCACACTCCCCCCTGCATAATTACCATCTCTATTACCATCTATAGCCCGCGCAGCATT
>CALGZA010000059.1 GCA_937934595.1 uncultured Verrucomicrobiales bacterium
AGTTACGATCGCAACTGGTAAATCAACCAGTCACCACGTCACATCTTTAGATCAGGTTTCCATACCTCCTAGTGAATCTCCTACTTTGGATGTGATTCGTTCCCAAGACTTCACAAGCACTCTAGTGTCGATACCTGACGCAGCAGTGGTTAAGAATCTTTGTAAAGAGCCAGTTCAGGAATTAATCGAATGCCCTGATTGTGACAATACCCCAGCTAACCCTACGTGTCTCGATCCTAAAGCTAGTTGTAGCACCGAGAGTCAAGGTCACGATCTAGGTTATTGCTTCACTGACGCAAAGCCTGTTCAGAAAATGACACTACTCGGAAGGGTTGGTCGATTCTTGGCGAAGCTGACTGGTGAAGGTGTTCTTTGGATGGATAAGAACGGTGAGGTTTCTATTAAGAAGTTCTTACCTTTCAGAACTAGCCATCTGTGGCACAAGTGGTATAAACCAACTTCAAACTCAGCACCTTTAATCGGTAATCCTATGGACTACCCTTATAAGGTCATTACTGATCTCGATGGTAATCCTTTCACAATCATGGGACTACCTAACGAGGACTCTATTGAAGTGTGGAATCACGAGCTTCAGGAATATCAGCAAAAACCGATCTCCGACTTCCCCACTTGTGTATCAAGTAAACTCAGCCCATCTGCGGGTGACTTTGAGCTTGTAGGATTCGACGCACTCGGACAGAACGACGTTTCGACAATGCGTCGGTGTCTCAAACGAATTGAGGGTGAGGGAATACTGTGTTTTACCAAAGTCCAAACAGCACCATCCGAGATTTGCGAATGCGACTCATGCGATAGTGCGGGTCAGGTTTCTGATACAACCACAGTTGCTAGGTTCATTCCTTATCCCACAACCGAATGTTCTGATGATTCTCCATTCGTTCTGACATACACCCCAGGTGGGGGTTGCCCAACTTGGCAACAAACATCGACTCTCGATTCTCTCAAAGGTGCGACAGGTGCTACAGGGGAAGCAGGAAAAGATGGACAGGACGGACAAGATGCTGTAGTAACTACTTACAACAACTGCACGTAACATGGCGAATGTGAATAAATCTTGTAAACCAGTAGGTCAGCCCTTGTGTAATCCACACTTGGGTAAACCAGCTTACGTTGTGGCATCTTACCCTTGTGAGAAAGAGATGGCACCTTGTGAGCTATCTGTCCCACCAGAGGAAACTACGACCACCCCTGACCCAGACACGACTACCCCTGATCCTTAAATGGCAAGATTCTCAATAGTAACAATAGGTGCCGCTGGTGTTGATATGAGACAGAACCCTCTGTTTCTTGAGAATCGTCGTGCGTCTTCGGCTACCAATCTTTCATTCGATGAGTCTACGATAAAAACTCGTTACGACATCGAATACATCGACATGGGATTGCAAGGTCAATTCCAAGGGGCAACTTATTTCTCACCCACCACTGGTCTATCAGCCACATCTTACTCACACGCATCGAGCTCGATTGCTACCGTGGTGGGTGGGAAAGTCCATCTGAATGTTATAGGTGATGCCAATCTGTCAACTTCCCCTATCACGCTAGGTGGTGGTGAACCATTTAAAGGTGACACCTATCTATTCGATGCTGAGAATTATCTCATCGTGTTGAATCCTAAATCGGCTAGTTACTGGTCAGAATCAGGGAACTGGTTAATTCGATCCCCAGGACTCACTGCGTCTGGTGGGGAATCTCACGATGAGTGCGAAAGTGAATTGAATCTCAACTGGATACCCAATGGGTCAACCATAGGTCACTATGTGAATGGTAGGACTCATATCTCAGTAGACTTCGGTGAGACTGAGAGATGTCCAGCTTTGAACTCGGAACTGTGGGTATCGGATGTCATAGGTAAGCGTTCATTGGATGATTGCACAGCAGATGATATTCTCAAGATGGAAGAAGCAATGTTGGACTCTGGTGGAGGAACTTTAGTGGCACCTTCTAAACTAGGTAAGACTTTAGCTTTGGAAACTATGTTGTCATCTGGTAACAATGGTGAGGGTTTCTTTGTGGACTTTCGGGAATGCGGTGTCGTATTCCACAACACCTTCGAGGAGCCTAGAGAGTCATTGTTCGATCCTCAGACTGAGAGCATCATAGAGGCTGGGTGGGATGAGAAACGAATTACAAATGTGCAACTTCAAACCATATCGGCTGTGGGGAGATACTCTGTCTACCAGCTACCAGATGACATTTTCTTCAGATCAGAGTATGGTTTTCACTACCTGAAAAAGACACTGGGGACAGGAACTCTGAAAGATGAGAAGCGTAACCACGAGAGTCACGATATTCAACCCTTGATCGATCTGGATGATGACAAGGACATAAGCGGGGTCTCTGTGGGATACTGGTTAAAAAATGATCGCTTAATGGGAACCGTAGGTATGGTTAAAAACTCATTCCTCTCATCGTCAACTATGGGGCGTGGGTTCGCTGTGATGAATCAAGCTACGACATACACTGAAGACGACACTCCTAGATCGCTATGGGAAGGTCTGTGGCTACCAGATGATGAGATAAAGGGTATTCATAAGTTTACCAAGTTTGGACAGCGACCGAAGGATAAAGAGTTCGGATTCCTATGCTCGGACAATAAAGGTAGTATCTTGATGGGAGAATTTAAGAATCGGAGATCTGGTTACGATGCCCGACAGGGGGAAAACAAAGCGATACCTTGGCAATATACAAGCGGGGCATTCGTGATGACAGGTCTGAGGAATGTAGACAGTTTGAGGAATGGGTATATTGATTTCATTGGTGATGAGTCCACATCGGACGTGGAGATTCAAGTCAGGACAGATCAGCATGAGTGCTGGGAAACTTGGACAACGATAAGTCCTTGCTTCGATCAGAAGTCTCTTAAATCTGCCTCCTTTGGTGAACCATCTACGAAATCGGTGAGGGAAGCTACTTGGTTCCAGTTCAGGATTAGAGGTGAAGGTTATATCGAGATAAAGACTTTCGACGTTGAGGCTGTTAAAGTTGATACTAAAAAGGATGGACGAAACCATTGTGTTCCTGTATGCTGTGAACAAGAAAATTATTTTCAATTATGATAGACGGAATACAACCAGACACAGTGCTTAACGTAGGTCAGATTATGGCTGAGGCGTTGGGTAAAGATTGGTGTCGGGATCGCAAAGAGATAGTCACATACATTAATAAGTATCGTGAGTATTTACATTTGATGTATTCTGAGTTCAAATTGTTTACAAATAAATTCTACTGTATCGAATTAGAATGCTTTCCTGAGGATTGTAATTCGACATGTTCTTGTAACGGTGACACTTACAGAGGTGTGACTATACCTAACGATATCGACGGTATCTTAGAGGTATGGGAAGACCACGAGCCACTTAGGACTTACAGCAAATGGTGGGAAGGGAGAGTCGGTGTAATAACTGGCGATCGTCCACGCACCAATATGTCGGTAACGCTAGTTCATCAACAATTCCCCACAGAACGACCCTTGCAGAAAGTTTCACTTCTCAAGTTCTACACATCATCCCCTGATGACGATGGTAAGATTGTAAGTCTCAAAGTCGATACGATACTCGCTAAGAACCAAGAGATACGAGTCACCCTCCAAGGTGATGGGATGGTTCAAACTAAGGAGATGGTGAAAGTCATTCACTCCGTAGTCCTACCATCGAATCTGTGTGGTACAGTCAGTTTACTAGACAGTAACGGATACGAACTCAGTGAATACTCGGGTTACGATACTGTGCCTTCATATCGAAGGTTGAAGGTCAATACACCTTGCGGTAGTGGTAAGATTTTAATACACGGTAATCAGAAATTCAAACCTGTGTGGTTCGACTCTGACATTGTGGAGGTGGGTTCAAGGTTGATCGTGGAGGCTGCGGCTAGAATGTTCAGGTATGGCGAGACAGGCACCGAGTCCGATGATATTAGTCGAAGCAGGCTGGACGAAGAGAGGCTTCGTAAGCTTGTCATGGGAGCATTAGATCGCAAGCGTGGTCAATCAAAACAAGATGGTATTCCGTTTCACAGGAGACGGATAGGGACTGGTATTCACTTACCAGGTTACTCCTCAAATCGTAGTCGTAGAATCAACCCTTTATTTTAATGATACCTTTAGAAACTCATAACCTTTACGTGGTCGGTAGACTTGTAGCCGAAGCTGTAGACGATTTGAATATTAGCGAGAGAAGTTCCGTTAAGTATATAATGGACAATATGGCTAAACATATAAGTAGGAACAACGGAGGAGTTCTTGTGAATAACGTAGAAGACCCTACTCATATAATCTGGTATGCGATTAATCACAGTGCTTTGTTAGACCAGAAGATGTTCCAAGTGCCTTTGTTTTTTATAACTAAGGAGCAAAGGGGTGATTCTGAAAAGTTAAACCTGATGCACAAAATGATCGAAGACGGTAAAGCGTTTCACAAGTGCGACATTGCAACAGGGGGTTCTTGGGAAAACGGAGACACTACCAGCAACTCAGCGAGGATGTGGGAGAAAGCAGGATATTCTCAAATGGAAACCGTTCACGAAAAATAAATTATGGCAGGTAGCACAGTAAATTCAAACAATACCGTAGACGCTGATCCAAACGAAGCAGCGTTGGTCTACACTGGGGCACATGCTCTAGCTTGGGGTAGTGGTGCCACAGGCTACATGAGGCAGATCTATGAAAATTATCTACAGGAGGTAGCTGATCAAAACCAATTTAGTTGGACTCAGCAATTACTCGTCCCTGGCTTACAAGCCGCAGCAAACATTTTACTTTTAGAAAAACAGAAAGAGCAATTTGACGACAACGAAGATAAACGCATTGGTTATATCGATGTTGCGATCCAAGAATGGTGTAATTGTGTGGATGGTATTCTCAATGATGTTAAGGATGCAACGGATGATGTCCCTAAACCTTCCATATACCAAGCTGTGAGTCCATCTGGTGAGCAGTGGCAGACAATCTCCGATAACATCGAAACTTCGCAGGTAGCTAGGCAATATATTTGCTACATGAACGACACCCACAGGGAACAGGACATCATAAGAGCGACCGTCTTGAACCCTAAGTATTCAAGCATGAATGAGAAGACTTGGTGTTCAATAAGCGACCTGATCGACGGTGTGATACCTAAAGGACTCACAGTGGAGACAATGACTCGTTCTAAAGCTAAGGCTATCAAGAATGGTAGAATGGGTAGATCTGCACGCCAAACCGCTAGGGATCTGGGCATCATCGATTATAGACTTCAGAAAGCTGGTAGAGCAGAACAGAGAGAGGAGCGTGCTTCACAGAACAGAGATGTGTCACCCAACAATAAGATGGGAGATATTCGTGAGATGATGTTGCAACCTCAGCAGAGAATCGCCTACGCTATCCAACAAGCTCAACTCATTCAGGCTTCTGATCAGAACGCTTACAATGCTTGTGCTAGGAAAGCACCTTATCTCATGCAGAAAGTTCAGATACAAATGCAGAAATGTATGCACCAGATGTCACTACTTGCTGGCAAGGCGGGGTTGGTCAATGGTAATGTGATCGACTACGCTTCGACTCTCAACAGTCAAATCAGAGACATCACGTCTGGGATAGGAAATCTAGCTGGTAACATCGGAAGTAGCACCTTTACTACACCGAATGTGAGCACTGTACCTTCCCCTCCTGCTCTGGGTGGTAACTATGGTGGTAAGGAGACTGGGAACGTAAATGGTGGGTTTAGTAACGCTTTCTTACAAGGGGCTGGTTATACAGGATTTTAAGACATGCTAAAAACAGTAGACATATTCAAAAGACCAGAAGGGCAAGCATTCGATTTGACCAATGGGGTGGACATTGTTGATTTCTTCAATGCGGGTATGGCTGAACCTATGAATAAAATAGAGCAAGCTTTCAACCCATTAGAGATCGAAGCTATAAGTTCGGAAAGCACCGCTGACGAGGATCTTCAACGAAGTAGGGAAAGAAGGCAGTCTCAAAAGAGTATGTTTGCTGAAAATGATCAGGTAGAAACTCCCCAGTTTGGATTCCAACAACAGAAAGTAAATAGTGACATCTTCAACGATGAACTGGCGGACGAACCTAATTACAATGTAAATACAGACTTAGACGATTCATTCAATACACCAGACGGATCATTCGATCCCGCAAGTTTCACATTCAACAGAGAAGCCAGGAGAGACTCACAAGGTAGACTATCCGTTTACAATCCTCCTTCGGGTGATGGTGGAGGAGCTTTCGAGGTTGCTGGTATTACAGCTCGTTATCAAAGGAAAGAGGCGACTCGATTGAAGAACTTGATCTCTCAGGGTAAGCACTCCCAAGCGGAAGCCGAGGCTAAGAGATTCTTCAGGAAAAGAGCTTCACCTTTCGTCAAACATGCTTCTCAAAAAGGTTTACAATTACAATTAGCCGACACAGTTCACCACAGAGGTGAGGGTGGGCTTAGAAACATTCTCCAGATGGCTACAGGATCGAAGACGAAAAGTTACTCATCTTTGATAAAAAGACTCGACTCTGACCCCAAAGCATTAGCTAAATTCAATAGGGCGAGGATTCAATACGAACGTGACAAGGTAGACAGAGGGAGATCGTCTCGTCAAAAGTTCAGGAAAGGGTTGATGAGTAGATTCAACCAAGCCAACTCCGCAGCAATTCAAGCAAACCAATCGTAAATATGCCAATCGCAACAATATCCCCACAGAATAATAGCCAACAGGCACTTCTAGCTCAATCCTTATCAGGAACTGGGTCAAGTTTGATGTCTGCGTTAAACTCTGCGATTCAGAAGTCTAGGGACGACGCACAGTTACAATTCAATCAGCAAAAGAATCTTCTCAACGAGCAACAGAGGAATATCGCTAACGAGCGAGCTGAGAGGTTTGACTTACGAGATCGTGCTCAGTTCGTGATGGAGTTCGGTCAAAAACAAGACAGAGAGAACTTAACCAACCAAGGTAGGGATATTGCGAACCAGTCATCACAGTTCTCATTAGACACAGCAAGGAGTGACAGAGGGTTATCGGAGGCACTGGGTGTCACAGCACCACAGCTTGCTAGTAATCAAGAGGGTCGATTAGGGAGACAAGAGGGTCGATTGGATTCTCAGGAGCAAAGAGCAATGTCCATGGAGGCTCGTAAGGTTGAGGCTGATAAGCGTGACACAATGTTCGATCAAAGTAAGATTGAGAGTAGCAGGTTGCAGAACAAAGGAAGAGAGTTAAGTAACAAAGCTTCTGAGCTAAAACTTGGAGCTTTAGAGGACAACTTGGAGACACAGGAAGAACAGAGGG
>CALGZA010000060.1 GCA_937934595.1 uncultured Verrucomicrobiales bacterium
CTTGGGTTGCGTGTTCATTGCTCGGCTGAAAGTTATTGTTTAGAGTGTTGGTGTGTGTAGTGTGGTTCAGAGCTTCTTTCCTTCTGTTAAGCTTGAAGTAGAACAAGTCGGCGCACCCGACCTGATACCGTCCAGTAGCCAGAATTTATGATTACTTTAACCTTTAACCTCTTCGTCAGCATTCGCCCCCTGTAGCAGGCGGGTGGCCTATGACGTTCGGCTATAATAAGAATGACATGGCTACATCAGATCCAGTAGTAGAGCACAACGTTGAAGGACGATATTATGTGGATGAGTCCTGTATTTATTGTGATTTTTGTGTTGAGATGGCGCCCGATAATTTTGCCTTTGATCAGAAGGAGTATGCCTATGTCTCGAAGCAGCCAGATTGCCATGCTGAACACGAGCGGATGTCTGAGTTAATTGATGGTTGTCCCACTGAGTCGATAGGTGATCGATTGCAGCGCCACGAAGAGGCGATCGATGACATGGGGTTAGGTGTAGGCTCTACCCCTAAGAGCCTTAGTGGTGGAATATTTCAGATGGTTGCACGTTGGTTCACGAAGCTAGAATAGTGGCCGAACAAGGCGCTGCATCCGACCGTTAACCGTTTCGTAGCCAGAAACCTTTGAGAGTTTAAAACCTTGCTCGGCCTGTAATTGTTTTATACGCGGCGGCTGAGCTATACGTTCTCTGAAAAAATGAATCTCACTCCCATAGAGCTTTACCTTTTCTTGCTGGTCGTCATTCCTCTTGGCGTATGCTTCATGAAGTGGAGGTATTCGATGAAGTGGATTTCTGCAGCGGCAGTATGCGCAGTTCTTTCTTGGGTCTACTTTAACTTCTGGATGGGTAAGCTAGATCCCCCTGATAACGGTCTTGCAAATTTTGTATACCTAGTGAGTGGCTGGTTCTGGTTACTCCCAATTTTCGGGGTATTCTTGATAGTTTTTCTACTTATAGAACGTCATCTACAGGCAAACAGACGAGGGGGAATCGGTGAATGGGGATTCAAGATTTGCTCAGTTCTTACGGCTTTGATCGTTACTTGGAATCTGTTTGGGCGAATGAGCGAACCGAGAGCGATTAGAGAGGCTCGACAACAGCTAGAGAAACGAGGCTATAAGCCCGAAGGCAGAGAGATTCCATATTATGATGACGGCCATTGGATTATTCGTTACCCCGACACTGAATTTGGTGAGATTCGCTTGACCCGTAACGGTAAGATGTCTTGGATCGGAGGCTCAGGATAAACCAACAGAGAACAAGGCAGCGCACCCAATCCACTACCGCGCCTTGAGTCAAAATTTTAATGACAATTATAAACCTTAACCTGAAGTCAAAGCTCGCCCTCCGGTAGTGGATGGGTGGCTTATGACGTTCGACTATGAAGACATGCATCAAATTTGGTCGCTAGCTTCAGTAGTGTTGATGGTGTGTTAGGTTTTTGTAGATGAAGGGTTTTGGTCACGAGGTTCCAGCTTCCACATAAATCATAGCTTGAACCTTTGCAGGGGGAATATCTTTTGAAAGTGGTTTGATCGACCCAGCTTGACGGTTGCACTGTATTCTTTGGATCGTGCTTCAAGATTTGATCAGCTAGGCTATGCACATGCTAGATACGGTCGGTGTCAGAGGTGGGAGAAGGTGAAGAGTGAATTTTTCATACGAGAATTTGTTCGAACAAGGCGCTGCACCCGACCGTTAACCGTCTCGTAGCCAGAAACCATTGAGAGACAAAAACCTTGCTCGGCCTGCGCCTGTTCTACACGCGGCGGTTGAGCTATACGTTAGACAAGAATAATTAAGACAGAACATTGTAATGGATATTCACCATTTAAGATTCAATATAAACGCATGAACCCAATATTAGTAGTTAATGATGACAGCCGCCTTCTTGCAGAGATTACAACCATACTTAAGGATGGGGGATATTATCACATCGCAGCCTCTAGTGGGGAGCAGGCGCTGACAATGGCTTCAGGCTACGATTTTAAGTTAGCCATCTTGGATCTTAAGTTGGCCGATATGGACGGCGACGAACTCTATGAGAAGTTACTCGAGAAGGAGGCTCACTATACATTTCCCGTTGTGGCACTGGTTGACACACTCGATGGAGAAGAGGTGGAAGTCGTGAACAGACTCCTACCTCAGGGCACTGTAACTTTACTTTCAAAGCCTCTCAAGCGTGAGTGGCTGGACGAGCTGTTTAGCCGATACGGAGACAAAAAATAGTCTAACAAGTCGCTTCATCCGACCGTTAACCGTCTCGTAGTCAGAAACCTTTGAGAGTTAAAAACCTTGCTCGGCCTGCGCCTTTTTTACACGCGGCGGCTGAGCTATACGTTCGCGATAAATTACACACGCTTTACAATATTGCGGACGCTTTTCTGTATAATGTCTTCCATGCGTATTCTATTCTCATTCCTCAGCTGTTTTTTTCTTAGCTCTTTCCTTAGAGCTGAAGATCAAACTTGGGAGAATAACAAGATCACTCGCGATCAGCCTTTTTCAGGAAAGGTTCTAGCTGTCGAGACATCTTGGGGCGGCTATCGCCTTTTGCTCCGAAGCACCGAAGACGAATCGAAGTTTTGTATTGCACAGATTTGGCCAGGGGGAGGCGGGTCAGCTGGATCACTTTCCTACAAACTCGTCCAGAGAAAGGATTTCCCCAAGCCTAGTGTTCAATGGGTCTTTTTGAATCCAGCTATTGAGGTCGACAGGTTCAGTTGGTCTATGGGGCCATGGAGGATTGGTCGTATATTTGGAGACAACGATTGTTTGAAGATTGTTCTCAACCGAAATATAACCAACCGCGAACAAGGCGGCGCTGACCAACCCGCTACCGCTCCAGAGTTGAAGCCGGAAGGTAATTCGAAACCTAAACCAAAATCGGAGGGGCGCTCCCAGTAGCGGGTGGCAGGCCTTTGACGTTCGACTAGTATGACATGCATCAGATTTAGTCGCTAGCTTCAGTAGAATTAATTATGTGTTAGGTTTTTGTAGGTGAAGGGTTTTGATTACGAAGTTCCAGCTTCCGCATCAATCATAGCTTGAACCTTTGCAGGAGGAATTGCTTTTTAAGGTAGTTTGATCGACCTAGTTCG
>CALGZA010000061.1 GCA_937934595.1 uncultured Verrucomicrobiales bacterium
GTCATTCTCAATAAGGAAATAATAAGGTAAATCCTGTGGAACAATTCTACCGAAATAATGAAGACCTTAACTCACAATAGAGTCAGTGATAATTCGGCAGAAAAACGGTTGAAAACACGATCGGAGATCGGTTTTTAACAGCCTCCGTTCCTGCGCACAAGCCACCGACCGCCGCATGGGGTTGCCACCCCAAACCCGCCTAAGCTGAGCCAGCTTAACCGCAGACTATCGCCCCTAAATCCCCCCAGGGACTTCGCCCTATCCTTCCCCCCTGGGGAAACGGGGGATGCAACCCAAGCCAACTCCCCATCCCCACACCCTATCCCCATATACAATCTCCATATACAATCTCCATATACAATCCCCAAAATCAATCCCCATCAACCGGGCGTGGGTCGTAGTCGGTCTGAGTAAGCCAAGCTAGTCCCTCAGTCGTCTTATAAGCCGTGAGGGCGGGGGACTACATCCTAATACCTATCCACTCAGAATATATCTCTGCCTGGCTTTAGCGGTGGTTGTCTCGTTCTTCGCCATTAACTAGACCGCCCCAGCTGTCAAAATTACGGATCTGGTTGTAGTTGGTTTGTGTTTGTTGTGGGAGAGATTTTGGGTTTTTCTTTGGGTTGTTATTTTCGGGCGGTGTTGTTGTAGCTGTTAGATGGATTACGATGTGGGTGACCGTTTTTGGTGGGTGGTTTTTATTTGATGATGTTAGGTTTTCTTGGGAATGTTCAATGCTATTGATGAGGCTGTTCATGAGGGCTTAGTTGATGGCTTCTAGAGAGGTTGTACGAGGAGGGCGTTGATTTAGTTGTGCCTAAATGATTTTGTTTGTTCTCTGACGGCTTTGATGTGTGATTTTTGGTATTTGTTATGGATTTCTTTTGTTTTTAGGTTTATGTTGCAGATGCATAATTTATGAAATTTACATCTCCCATAGTTCTATTTGTTGTTCTGATTCTTTTTGGATCAGTGCATTGTCTTCATGCTCAGGTGGCGCGTTTTTTTGATGGTGGGCCGTCTGGGACTGGAACGGATTATAATACGGCGGTTCATTGGACGGGGGATGATTTGCCTGATACGAGTGGTGTGGGTGGTGAGCGTTCGTTTGTGAATAGGCTGGGTGTGAGGCTGAGTTCGGTGGTGGCTGGTGCAGCTCATGATGCCTTGATAGGGATAGGTGCTGGTGGTGCTGGTTCGTTGACTTTGGATAGTGGTGCGTCATTGAGCATAGCGAATGCGTTGTCTATTGGTTTTAATGCGGAGGGTTTTTTGATTATGAATGATGGGTTTTTGAGTTCTGATGGGATTGGTGTGGGGTCTTATGCTGATCAGGGTTTTGCTGGGACTTTGACTATGAATGGTGGGGTGATTGATACTAGGATTATTCAATCTACTCAGGATGAGGCGGTTTTTAATTTTAGTGGTGGTATGATGAATGTGGTGGGGTTAAATTTTAATGCTGGTGGTTCTCCTGATGGGACGACGGTTAATTGGGATTTGAGTTCTGGGACGACTACGGTGATTAATCTGAGTGGGGGTTTGTTTATGGTTAGGGATGCGGATTTTAATTTTGATGTGAGTGGTTTAGGAGTAGGAGATTATACGTTGGTTCATAATAATGGGAGTGGGATTGTGGATCATACGGGGTCTGTGTCGTTTGCGAATTTGGGTAGTGGTTTGTCAGCTAGTGTGAATAGTAGTGGGAATGGTAGTGGTGATGATTTGGTGTTGTCGATTTTTACGGTTCCGGAGCCTTCTAGTATGGCTTTGTTAGGTTTAGCTGGTATTGCGCTGATTTTACGCCGTGGGAGGATGGTATAGGGTGGTGAGGTTGTATTAGTGTGTGGTGTGAGCAGATAATGATGGACTATGGTTGTTAGCTCATCTAAGTGTTTTTCATGCTTACTTATCTTCATCTTTCACGCTGGGCGGATGTCTTGGTCAGACATGCTACTGATATAAAGCCTGGTACGGTTGTTCGTATAACGGCGCAGCCGGCTGCGGTTGATCTTTTAGAGGCTGTTTACCGGAAGGTTTTGGAGGCTGGTGGGCATCCTATTGTGAATTGTGTTCCTGAGTGCTTGTCTGAGTCCTTTTTTGAGCTTGCGGGTGAGGATCAGCTGGATTGGGAGAATCCTGTTACGACTTTGGAGTGTGAGATGGTGGATGCTACTATAAATATAGGGGCGAGTACGAATTTGCGGGTGATGGATAAGTTTGACCCTGTGATAGCGCAGCGAGCTGCGCGGGCGAATAGGGTGAGTAGGGAGTTATTTTTTCAGCGTGCTGCTGTGGCTGATGATGCATCTATAGATTCTGAGCTTAAGCCATTGCTGTGGACTACGACGCTTTATCCGACGAATGCGTATGCTCAGGATGCTGGGATGAGTTTGAAAGATTATAGTGAGTTTGTGGTTAAGGCGTGTCAGTTAGATCATGAGGATCCGGTGGCGTTTTGGCAGAGTTTAGACCGTTGGCAGAGTGAGTTGGCTGAGTGTTTGATGGCTGGTGGTGAGTTACATTTTACGACGCCTGCGGGGACTGATTTGAGGGTTGATGTGTCAGGGATGCGGTGGTTGTCTAGTCCTGGGCGAAAGAATTTTCCTGATGGTGAGGTTTATTCTGGGCCGAATCTTGATGCTGAGAATGGTGGTGCGCATGGTGTGGTGGTTTTTGATAAGCGTTGTGTTTATCAGGGTAGGGCTGTTAGGAATGCTCGTATACGGATGGAGAATGGGAGGGCGACTGAGGTGAGTGCTGATGAGGGTGAGGATTTTTTGATAGCGATGCTGGATCAGGATGAGGGTGCACGTAGGATTGGTGAGGTTGCGTTTGGGACGAATAGGGCTATTGATAGGGCGACTGGTCAGATTCTTTTTGATGAGAAGATGGGTGGTTCTTTCCATCTTGCGTTTGGGTCAGGTTATCCTGAGACGGGTAATGTGAATAAGAGTGGTCTTCATTGGGATCTTATTGCGTCACTGGGCGAGGGGTCTTGTGTGACTTTGGATGGCGAGCCGTTTTGTGTGGATGGGAAGTTTGTGAATATGGGGCCGGAGGTGGAGTGGGTTTAGGGATGGTGAGTGGTGGAAGGTGGAAGGTGGAAGGTGGAAGGTGGAAGGTGGAAGGTGTTGTAAAATTATTGTAAATCGGGTGTTTTGAATTGTTTGTGAGTGGTGTTTGTTTTACCCTAAAGGCTATGAAAATTACGATATGTGTGTTTGCCGGCCTGTTAGTCTCTTTGAGAGCGGGGGAGCTGAAGTCAGATCTTGCAAGTGCGGATCCTGCTGTTGTTAGGGCGGCTGTGGAGGTTTGTGTTGAGAAGGGTAAGAAGATGTTACCCGATTTAAGGAAGTGGGCTACTAGTGATAATCCTAGTTTGCGTTTTGCTGCTCGTAAGTCGCTGGGTGCGATTACTGGGCAGTGGGCTTCGCAGACAGATCTTGTATGGGAAAGGGATTTTGATGTGGCAGTTGCTTCTGCGAAGAAGCAGAAGAAGCCTCTTATGGTTCTTCAGCTGTTTGGTGATCTGGATGCTGAATTTTGCTGAGCGAATGGGAAGTTAGCGAGAGCCGTGACGTTCTCAGATAGTAAGGTTTCTGGTTATTTGCAGGAACATTTTGTGGCTCAGTGGGAGTCTGTTAGTCCGGTGAGACTGGTGAAATTTGATTTAGGTGAGGGGAGGAGCTTTAGTGGAACTGTAAATGGTGAGATAGCGATTTATTTCTGTGATTCTGAGGGGAAGGTCTTTGATATTTTGCCTGCTTTGCAGTCACCTGCGATTACTTTTAAGGCTATTAAGGATGCGCATGCATTTTATAAGAAACATGACGGGAAAATAGCTGAGGAGGCTATTTATGAACTTCACCGCAGCCGTATGAAGCAGGTAGCTGAGGAACGTTATGATGTTCTTGAAAAGCAAGGTAAAGCGGTAATTAAGAATCCTTCTCGGATACCTGCAGGTTATGTTTTCCCGGAAACAAAGAAAGGAGAGGAAAAACGTGATTCTTACATCCGTGCTGCATTGGATGACGCTACACGAGATCTTCGAACGATGTCTATATATAAGGTAGGCCCTCCACCTACTATACTTCGATCTGGTGGTTTTTCTGAATCAGCTATGACTGTAGTTGAGCCTGGGGGGCTTGGTTATTATAGTTGGCAGATCGACAGGGCTTTCATTCGACGACTTAACTTATATAAGTTAACATTAGGTATCACGCAAACAAAGAAAGAGACTAGAAAGTTTAGTAATGAAGGGCTTATGACGCCTGGGCAATGGAAATCTATCTTGTTCACTGATATTATGAAACAGGAGCTTAAGGGAGGAGTAGTGGAGTATAATTCTGAGAGTCTGGTTGCTATTCAGATTATAGAATAGGGGCTGGTTTTTATTTAGAATGTTGCCATTGCCTGGGTGATTGCTTAGGTAATGGCTTGGCTTGGTTTGGGTGATGTTTTTGAGGTTGTTGGGGATTTTTGTTTATTTATGAAATGGGTGTTGTAGTTATTACGTATTGATGGGACGGTTGATTGGCTGTTCTGGAATTTTAATTATTTATTTATACTGTATGAAACTCGCAACATTTACTCGTATTTTCTTTTCTTTGACTGGTTTTTCTGTGCTGGGGCTTGAGGCTGGTGAGCTTGGGCAGCAGTTTAATGAGGTGGCTCGATGGAATTATTATGGGGAGGTGAAGCAGGCTGGTAAGGAGCTGGTGGTGGTGAGTGCTGGTGATAAGGTTTTGGCGAATATTCCTGCTGAGGGGAAGCGGCGTAAGGCTAAGTTTATTAATACGCGGGAGAAGTATAGGGATCTGCATATGAAGTTGGAGTTCATGATTCCTAAGGGGTCGAATTCTGGGGTTTATTTTATGGGGCGTTATGAGATCCAGATTTTGGATAGTTTTAGTAGGAAGCGGATGAGTTCTGGGGATTTGGGTGGGTTGTATCAGCGTTATGATGAGCGGAGGAATCCGAAGGGTTTTGAGGGTGTGCGACCGAGGGTGAATGCTTCTAAGGCTCCTGGTGAGTGGCAGACGATGGAGGTGATATTCCGAGCGCCACGTTTTGCTGCGGATGGGAGTAAGACGCATCATGCGAAGTTTGTGAAGGTGCTGGTGAATGGGAAGCTGGTTCATGAGAATCAGGTGGCGAAGGGGCCGACGCGTTCGTCACGTTTTAAGGATGAGAGTGCTGGTGCGGAGTCTATTTATATTCAGGGGGATCATGGGCCGGTGGCGATTCGTAAGATAGAGGTGAAGCCTTTGAGTCTGAGTGTGGAGGGTGAGCCTGTGTTGACTGGTGCTGATATTGTTCCTTTGGATGTTAAGGGGCATGCGATGGTGAATTTGGTGGAGGTGGGTAAGAGGTTGTTTACGGATAAGGGTTGTATTGAGTGTCATGGGGTGGCTGCTGGTCAGGTGAAGACTGGTCCGTCTCAGTATGGGGTGTTTACGCTGAAGGGTAGGGATGTGGAGGTGATAGAGAAGGCTGAGGGTAAGAGGGTGAAGCGTGCGTCTGGGATTAAGTATTTGACGGATTCTTTACGGAGGCCTGCGAGTGAGTTATCTGTGAAGGCTGATGGGACGAGTTATTTGCCTATTATGCCTCCTTATGATTATAAGGCGTTGAATGATGCGGATATTTTGGCGTTGCATAGTTATTTGGTGACGTTGAATCCTAAGGGTGATGCTGGGCCTTCTGTTTTGTGGAGGGAGAAGCCGAATCCTAAGTATGATATAAATAAGGATGCGATAGCGGTTTATGTGAAGGATTTTCCACGTTTGGAGCGTGTTGAGATGGGTGAGAGTGTGTCTGGGCGTGCGTATCATGTGGGATTACCGGGTGATTTGAGTTATACGTTTGATCCTCGTTCTATGGCTATAGCTCGTGTGTGGGATGGTCCGTTTATCCGTAAGAAGGATCAGGTGGGTAGGGGGAATGGTCATGGTGAGATGGGTTTTAAGCATAGGGAGTATAGTGGGCTTGCGAATTTGTTTCAGGCTTATGATGGGGAGGGTAAGTTGGTGGATCTGACTTATGCGTCACCTGCGCGGATGAAGGATGAGAAGCAGGCGGCTGAGTTTTTGCAGGATACGTCAGATTTCTTGGCACAGGCGCGTGCGTTTCCGGCGAAGTTTTTGGGTGTGAAGACGCCTAAGCAGGGGGTTCCGAGGTTCCGTTATTCTGTGGGGGAGAATGTGATGGATATGGAGTTTGTGATAGGTGCTGATAGGCGGGTAGAGGCTAAGTTTGGTATGAAGCTGAAGCGTGCTCAGCAGTTTTTGATTCCTGAGAAGGGGTTAGTAGATGTGAGTGTGTCTGTGGGTGAGATTAAGGATGGGAGGTGGACGGTTCCTGCTGGGGATTATGCTTCTGTGGTTTTCAAGGCTGGATTGCCTAGTGTGGCTGGTGCGGTTTATACGTCTGATATTAGTGCGAAGGAGTCTTATGCTCCGCAGGAGCTGAAGTGGGTGAAGTCTAGTAAGGCTGCGCGGCTGCCTAAGGGTTATGCGATAGAGGATGGGAGTGCGCCGAAGGATCCATTTGGTAGGGATTTGGTTTTTGAGCCGTTGGGTATTGAGTTTTATAAGGATAAGGTGTTTGTAACGACTAGGACGGCTGGTGTGTGGAAGATAGTGGATGGGAAGTGGCATTTATTTGCTGAGGGTGCTTATGAGTCTATTGGTCTGGTGGTGAATTCTGAGGGAGACGTTGTGATAGGTGAGAAGGGTGGATTAACGCGGTTGGTGGATAAGGATGGTGATCATTGGTCTGAGGAGCGTGTTAATTTGACGGATCAGTTCCGTTTTACTGGGGACTATCATGAGTATTTGCATGGGCCGATAAAGCGTGATGGGGAGTATTTGTTTACGTTGAATTTGGCGAATCATGCTGCTGGTATGTATAAGGCTAAGGGTGTGTGGATGGGGACTGTGGGGGGGTTACGAGGATGGATGCTGAGTTGTGATGATGAGGGGAATACGAAGACGTATGCGAGTGGTTTCCGTAGTCCTGCTGGGCTTTCATTATCACCTGATAATGAGATTGTTTATACGGAGAATCAGGGTGAGTATGTGGGGACTTCTAAGTTGTTCAAGGTGAAGAGGGGTAAGTTTTATGGTAATCCGACTGGGCTGTTAGATACGCCGGGTCAGAATGTGGATAGTCCTGAGACGAAGTGGGAGGCTGTGAAGGATAGCCGTGAGTTACCTGTGGTATTATTTCCGCATGGTAGGGTGATGAATGGTCCTGGTTCTCCGGAGTTTTTGACTGATAAGGTTAGGTTTGGGCCATTTGAGGGTCAGATGTTTGTGGGAGATCAGACGAAGTCTAATATTTATAGGGTGGATACTGAGGTTGTGGATGGACAGGAGCAGGGGGTTGTTATTCCGTTTGCTGATCAGTTGAAGTCTGGGGCGATGAGGTTACGTTTTGATCCTGCGGATTCTAGTTTGTGGATAGGTCAGACTGGGCGAGGGTGGAGGTCACAGGGTGGTTATGAGCATGCGCTTCAGCGGATTGTTTTTGATGTTAATTCGAAGGTGAATGCGATTAAGACGGTGCGTGTGACTGGTGTTGGCTTTGATGTTCATTTTACTCAGCCGCAGGATGGGACTGAGGATTATGGTGGTATGAGGTGTTCTTCTTGGTTTTATGCGAATAGTCATGAGTATGGTTCTAAGCAGTATGGTAGGCGCGATGAGAAGGTGTCTCGTTTTAGTTGGAATGCAGAGAAGACGGTTTGTTCGATAGAGTTAGAGAATTTTAGTGTAGGTGAGGAGGCTTCTGGGGTGCCGACGAGTTCTGATAGTTCACGGGTTTATTTTATAGATCTGGAGAAGACTGCTTTTTCTAGGAAGGCTGCTCCGCATTTTGCGAAGGCGTATTATACATTACATCGTATTCCTAAGAAGTAGGGTTGGTGGATTTAGGGTTATGGGTATTTCATTTAAGGCTGCTATTTTTATGAGGAAATCTAATATGATATTGAGGGTTATTGTGGGGGTGTTGTTTGCTGTTGTGTCGATGGGTTATGGGCAGAAGGGCGAGGAGGGGGTTGTAGCTGAGAAGGGTTTGGCTAAGGACTTGCCTAAGGTGATGATTATGGGGGATTCTATTTCTATTGGTTATACGCCGCATGTGAAGAGGTTGTTAGAAGGGAAGGCTGTTGTGGTGCATCATAGGGGGAATGCTGGTCCGACGATACGTGGTGTGAAGCAGATAGATAAGTGGTTAGGTGATACGAAGTGGGATGTGATACATGTGAACTTTGGGCTGTGGGATATGTATGGCTGGGAGTATGTGAAGGAGGATAGGTCACCTAAGATGTATGAGGAGCGCTTGGAGCTGCTTATGAATAGGCTGAAGAAGACTGGGGCTAAGCTGGTGTGGGCGACGACGACGCCTTCGTGTCCTGAACCTGAGGTGACTATGCGTAAGCGGTTTGGTTCTGATGTGGTGATAGCGCCTGCGTTAGAGAAGGAGTATTTAGATGCTGCTTTGAGGGTGATGAAGAGGCATGGGATTCCGGTGAATGATTTACATGGATTGGTGAAGCCGAAGCTGAAGGAGTATGCGATAGCTGCAGATAATGTGCATTTTAAGCCGGAAGGAAGGAAGGTGCTGGGGGCGCGGGTGGCGCGGGAGGTTTTGAAGGTTTTGGGAGAAAGGTGAATGTAGAATGAAGAATGTAGAATGGTGAATGTAGAATGGTGATGAAATTGGGTTGTGGTTTTGGGTGTGTTTGATCTGTTGTATTGGTGATGAAAATTTATAGTGCTGAATGGAGGTCTACTGTGGCTTTTGGTTATTCTTATAGGTTGTTGCTTAAGTTGTTGTTTTTTATGTTTCTGTTGTTTGGTTTGGTTGTGGGGTGGGATGGTATTTTTGTGATGAGTGGTTTGTGTTTGGTGGTTTCTTTTGTTGTGTGGGGCTTGATGAGGCTTAATAGGAAAGTGGTTGGTGATGCGTATATGTTTTCTCGTGTGGAGATTAAGGATGATGGGGTGGTGACTGCTGTAGCGTTGCCTATGGGGAAGGTGTATCGGGTTTTTTCGTTTTTGGTGAAGCGTGGTGATGGATATTTGGCGATTCGTTTTCCGTTTAGTTTGGTTTATTTTTATTCTTATTTTCCTTTGGAGGAAGTGGGGAGGAGGGTGAAGTTTTTTGGTGGGGGTTATTTGAAGGGTTTTACTTGTGGGTCTTTGGGGTAGTTTATGTAGGCGTTGTCTTTGATTTTTTGTAGGATGGTTTTGATTTTTGGGGTGATTTCTGGATTTTTGGAGGCGATGTATTTTTGGGTATTTTTGGTGTATTTGAATGCTGTTTCGTAGGCGAGCTGGCGGTCTGATTTTCCGTCATTGATGTTAGCTTTGGCTGGGTTGTTTCTGATCCAGAGGAGCTGGCAAGTACGGTGTGCTGCAGGTGCGGAGTATTTTAGGTTAAAGATACTGGTAGCGTAGTTTACGGCGTGAGTAGCTATGGCTGAGTTGATTTTTTCTGGGTTGTTAGGGATTTGGTTGTCGTATGCTTTTGCGAGTAGTTGTCTGACTTGTTTGTTGTGGGTTTTGGTTTTTGGTGGGTATTTGAGGTAGGCGATGGAGTTAGTTTCTAGTTTTTGCCATAGTTGTTTTTTGTTGAGGTTGAGGATGATGTGGTAGTGGGCAGTGGCGCGAGCGATTGGCTTGGTGAATGGGTTTTGGATTATTTCATTGAGTTGGGTGATGGCTTGTTGTTGTTGTGTGGGGTTGTTGGATTTGGTTTGTTGGATAGCGAGTCCGAGTTTTGCTTCTGTTTTATAGATGGCTGATTTGTTATTGATGATGGCTTGGTAGTATAGGATGGCGTCTTTAGGATTGTTATTTGCTACTAGGTGTTTGGCTGCTTTGATTATGGTGAAGTTGTCTAGGTCTTGTGTCTGGAATTGGCTGATGAGTTCTTGGTAGAGCTGTTTGATTTGTTCTTTGGTTTCTGAGATGGGGGTGCGCGGTATGCGTAGTGTGTGTTCTAGGGTTTTGATTTGAGCGACGGTTATGAGTGCGTTTTGGTAGTTTGAGTCTGAGGACTGGAGGTTTTCAGTGAGGATGCGGATGATTTCTTCTGTGGGTGTTTTGTTTTTTCTGAGGTAGTAGAGGTAGGTGTCTAGGGCGGTTTCGATTCCTGGTGTGTTTGGTTTGTTGTTGATGAAGAATAGGTTATTTGAGAGGAGCTGTGCGGGGAGTAGGGGTTGGCTGCGAGTGGCTCTTTCGATGGCGGTGATGGCTGCAGTGAGGATCTGGGTATTATAGGGTGAGGTTAGAGCGTCTGGGGAGTTGTTGAAGTTGATGAAGTGTGGGATGGTTTCTTTGAAGCGTTTATTTGAGAGGCCTTGCCAGAGTGGTTTTCCGAGGATGTTGATGAGGAGGTAGTAGGCTTCTTGGCGGATTTCTAGGTTGTTGTTGTTGGTGGCGAGATGGATGGCTTGTTGGTAGTGGTGAGTGGCTTTGTTGTTCTGGTTTAGTAGGAGGTGTGCATTTCCGAGGAGGATGGCTGCTGAGGGGGAGATTTGGGTATTGGTTTGTGGTGTGTTGATGAAGGGGATGTTTATGGTGAATGGTGTGAGGGATAGGATGGTGGAGTGGAGTTGGCGCTGGGAGTATTTGGCGTATGCGATGTCGTATTTGGCGAAGGGTAGGTAGATGGATGGTGGTGTTTGGTTGTTGTTATTTTCTGGTGAGTTGTTGGTGATGAATTGTTGGAGTAGTGGGATGGATGTTTGCCAGTTTAGGAGTTGGTTCTGGACGGCTGCTGTTAGGTAGGTGGTGTCTGTCTTGTGGGTGGTGTCTGGGTATGTGGCGATGTGTTTGTTGAGGAGCGGTGCGGCTGTGGAGAAGTTTCCAAGATAGTAGTGTGATGCTGCGCGGATGAAGCTGGCGCTGTCTAGGAGTTCTGGGGTGGTGGTGGCGGGGTCTGTGCTGGCTAGGATGGCTTCTGCTTTTGTGAGTGCTTGTTGGTATTTTTTGTGATGGAAGAGTGTGTTAAGGAGGATGGTGGTGGTGGGGATGGTGAGTGTGTGCTTGGGGTATGTGGAGAGGAATTTGGTGGCGCTGTTGATTGAGGTTTGGGTATGGGTGGGGGTATCTGACTGGGCGGCTAGGCGTGTAAGGTTGTAGAGGTTTTCAGCTTGGTGTGGGGTGTCTGGGAAATGTGAGAGTAGGGTGTTGAGGAGGTTTACGGCTTGTCTGATTTCGGTTATTTTTTTGGTGTTTGAGAGTGTGAGGATGCGGGCTTGGATGGCGATGGCTGTGGCGTTATTGAGTTTTTTTTGTTCGTCTGGTGTGAGTGGTTTTAGTTTGTTTGTTGGTAGAGGAGTGAGTGGAATGATTTCTTTTGGGATGCCTAGGTTTTTGGCGTGCTGGTTGATGTTTGGGATGAGTGCTGTTAGGTGGAGAGATGCGAGGGGTAGGTTGCTTTTGGCGGTTTGTAGGATGAGGTTACTGAGGAGAGTGATGTGTGATGTGTGTTGGTGATTTAAGCTGAGGTTGGTTGGTGTTTTTTTGCGGATGGTTTGGAGTGTTTCTGGGATGAGGTTGGTGTATGGGTTGGTTGTTGTTTCTGTGTTGGCGGCAGTGATGGTGATGTCTGTGAGTGTTTTTAGGGCGGTTATGATGGCGCGTGGGCTGGGCTGGTTTTTTCCTTTGAAGAGGAGTGCGCGCTGGATGAGGCGGATGGATTTTTGGGTTTCTTTTTGTGTAGTGGCTGTTTTGGAGAGGCAGATGGCTAGGTTGATGTTGAAGTCGCTGATGTTGTATGGGTCGAGTGCGCTGTTGCGCTCTAGTAGGAAGGTTTTGTATGATTTTATAGCGGCTTGGAATTGTTTTAGAGATTGTTGAGCGTTGCCTTTGAGTAGTGCTGATTTGGCGCGGTAGGTGTTGGATTTGTCGTTTGGTGGGTTGATGGAGAAGCATTTGTTGAATGCATTTATGGCAGAGAGGAGGAGTTTGGTTTTGTCTTGTTTTGGTTTTGTTTTGTTTTGGTTCTGAGCTAATTTGAGTAGGCAGAGTCCTTTGTAGTAGTATGCGGTGGCGAATTTAGCACCGTATTTTTTGAGTCCTGTTTTTTTGTTTTGTTGGATGAGTGGGTTAATAAGGTTGAGTGTTTTTTGCCATTGCTGTTGCTCCATGAGGGTGATGCATTGCTTGATGGTTTGGGTGTGTATTTCTGGGCTTGCTTCTTGTGCGCGTGAGTGGGTGCTCATGGTGATGAGCATGAGTGTGGTGCTTAGGGTGATGGCTTTGATGGCACGGGTTAGTATATTCATACGTATGTAGAAACGTTAAAGTGTGTCTTAAACTTAGGCTTAAGTGGGTGAATTTGCAATAGGGGATGTTTTTGCTTTTTGGGACTTTTGTTTAATACCAGTCGGTAAAGCCGGCAAGACTAATACCATTTTCACAGTTATTCTGGGTTGATAGTAGGTTCAATATATTTGGGAACAGCAGCAGAGCTGATTTTTTGAAGTGCCAAACAATCTATCAAGATTAGCTTTGTTAATCGTCAGTTGCATAGTCCACTATGCGCTTTCCTCTTGCCTTGCTACTCTTGCTATCTTGTTGTGCTATCAATCCATTCTAACAGTTCAAATGGTATAATGCTTACTGTGGTCTATTTTGTATAGAGCTTCAGTTGTAGTTAGGGAGAGAGGGGAGATTTTTCCTTCTATCTTTGCTGTTCTTCAGTTATGGTGCGTGTATCATGCTTTCGTCATTCCTTGATAGAAACAATAGCTACTCTGCGACTTGTCTGATTAGTTTTGCTATTAGGCAGAGGTTATTTTTAGGTGAATCTGTTTAGCAATATTAGTTTTGTGTTTTGCTGCTTTTACTTTTCTGATGAGCTATTCCTCTGTGATGGTGGTTTAAATGGAATTAAGCTAGCAGGTTTACTGACGTGTGAAGTTGTTCCCGTATGTCTCGTAAACATTTACTGTATTTGGTGCTGCTGGTGGTCCTTGCATGATGCGGTTTTGTTTCCAGTCTGCAACTTGGTTGTCGTATTTTTGTCTCATTTCTTGAAGTTTTAGGGCGTAGACTGGGTCTGCGGCTAGGTTGGTGCCTTCAAGTGGGTCAGCAGCGAGGTCATAGAGTTCTTCTGTAGCTGGGGCTTGCCACCAGTATGTGTATTTGTAGCTACCGCTTACTATTGATAAGGATGTGGAATCACCACCTCTGGTGAATGTGGACATAAGGGCTAATTGGCTGTGGGTGTCAGCTGTGGGGTCTGCTAGGATAGGAGTGAGGCTTTTGCCGTCCATTTCTGGAGGTATGGGGATGCCCGCTAGATTGAGGAATGTAGGTGCGAAGTCTATATTTCCGGTGAGGCTGGCTGAGCGTAGTTGTTGACCGGCGATTGGCGAACGAGGGTCATAAATCATGAGAGGAGCCCGTGCTGATTCTTCAAAGGGGAGGACTTTAGAGCCGAATCCGTGTGAGCCGCAGAGGAAGCCATTGTCGCTTGTGAATATGATGACTGTGTTGTTAGATAATCCGAAGTCGGCGATGGCTTGGCGGATCATTCCGAGTGCTACATCGACTCCATATATTTGCTGATGATAAGTAGCCATTACTTGATCATAGGAAACATCGTATCCCCAGTCTATGAATCTTGGGTATTGGCGTCCTGCTTTACTTTGTGCTGGGCGATGAGCGCCAAAAGTTCTTCCGTAGTTACCTGGCTTGGTGAATGTTTTACCTGCGTAGATGTGGTTGAATCTTGGGTCTGGTGTGGTGGGTCTGTGTGGAGCTTTGAAGCTGATAGACATGCAGAATGGTTTAGTTTGAGCAGCAGATGACTGGATGAAGTCACGTGCCCAGGCGGCGTAGGCTAGGCTGGAGTGTGGGTATGTAGCTGCGTATTGAGCGAGTGCTGGGTTGTCTGCGGTAACATAAGATCCTTGCTGAGAGGCACCTGCGTAGACGTCAAATTCACCAGTTCCCCAGCCGCCATTTTCGATAGAGAAGCCGAATTTACCTGCAAACCCTGTGCGGTATCCGTTGGCACGAAGTAGGCGTGGGTAGCTTTTTGCCCAGATACTTTCTTTCATGACTTCACCGTGGGTGAAGTTGGTGCCGTTTTTATACTCGTAGAGGCCTGTGAAGACGTTAGCTCGGCTTGCCATGCAGATGGCTGTGGTGTTATAATGGCGATCGAATATCACGCCGTCTTTACCGAGTTGATCCATGTTTGGGGTGATGACATCAGGGTTGCCATAGATGCCCATGGAGTAGAAGGTCTGGTCATCCGTCATGAGGAAGACGATGTTAGGCGGGCCGTTGGGGTCGATGAGGGGAGGAGTTATTCCGCCTCCTCCTGAGCCACCGCCGTTGTTTGTTTTTCTGACTCTGACGAATATTTTATCTAGTGATGGTAAGTTTAGGGTTTGGAGGTTATATGATCTGGTGGTGTTAGAGCCTGGGTCAGCGGTGACATTTTGTTCTAGTGACTGAGTCCAGTCTTGGAGGTCAGTTGAGTAGTCGATGCTGTATGTTTCTCCTTCCACGGAGGTCCATGTTAGAGTGACTGAAGAGGTGTCTTCATTGTATGAGAATTGTGAGACTTTGAACTCGTCACTTGGGTTCATGCTCCCCAGAAAAGTTATGGATAGGGATGCTAGGATTAATTTGAGAAAGATTAATTTAATATTCATGAGTTATTAAAACTATGTCGAGGTGACGTTATTTCGTCAAGTTATTATGTGGTGGGTGGCAGGTTGTTATTTGGTTGTAAGTGTATTATGATTTTTTCTGTTAGATGTTTTTTGTTATAGATGCAATTTTTCTTTACAGAATAAGGTAATCAATACAACGTGTAGTAATTATTAAATTAATAACACTCACATGACTATGAAAAAAAATATCCTTATGAATAAAAAACTGGTTATTGGGCAGATAGCTGCGGCGAGCGTTTTTATGGCTACTTGTATTTCTCAAGGTGCTATTACTTTACCTATAGCATTTAATGATACTACTAACGGCGGTTATGTTGGTGGTACAAAATTGGATGAGGTGAATACGGCTTCTGGTCAATGGTATGACGGCCTGACGGGTATCGTGTTTAATGATGTGATGGACCTAGCAGGAACTGGTTTTAATGTTGGAGTTGTTATAGAAGCAACTACTCAATGGATTCCTAGTAATAATCCAGATCAGTATACTAGAGTAGGAACTGATGATCTGCGAATAAACTTGTCACGGGGTCAGTCAGTGGGGATGCGATTTACTTTTTATGATTTAGCCAATGTTGCAGCGCCAGTTCAGATTTCTAACTCTACGTTTGGAGATAATTTTGAATTTAGTTTTGCGGTATACGACTTAGATGGTGATACATCTGCTGGGCTAGATACTGTGACTTCATCTCAGCATGATTCATATACAGTAGGATCTACGAATGCTCTGAATATTACCACAAATCCAGATGGTTCTACGACTATAGCAGCCGATGCTACCAATACAAACGGGCCTAACCCACCATCAGCAGGTTATGAGATTGGATTAGCACTATTGAATTTCAGTGATATTTCTCAGATTGATCTTACGTATAGTATCACGGATGCTACTACCAATGGTGGACGTAACTTTGCTTTGGATGGGAATGAAGTAGTATTCCAGCCTGCGACTCCAGTTGAAGTAGTTGATAATATACCTGAGCCGTCGACTTCTCTTTTGCTAGGGCTAGCGGGCCTTGGGCTGATGTTGCGCCGACGTTAATGTGGGGCTTTATGGTTACTTTGAAATAGTAGTAACTTTTATTTAAGGGGTTCTCGTTATGATTATCATAGCGAGAATTTTTTTGTTTTAGCTGAAGATGTCTTTGATGGTTTTGGCATGTTTGACTCCTGTGAGTTTTTGGTTGAGGCCTTGGAAGGGGTATGAGAGGCGTGAGTGGTCGTAGCCCATAAGGTGTAGGAGTGTGGCGTGGAAGTCTCTGACGTGGACTGGGTTTTTGGTAACGGTGTAGCCTAGTGGGTCTGTTTCTCCGTATGCGAAGCCTTTTTTGACTCCGGCACCTGTCATCCAGGTTGTGAATGCGTTTGGGTTATGGTCACGGCCGGCGAAGTTACCTGCGCCTCCGTTACGGTTTTCTTGCATGGGAGTTCTTCCGAATTCTCCTCCCCAGATGACTAGGGTATCGTCTAGGAGTCCTCTTTGTTTGAGGTCTGTTAGGAGTGCTGCTATGGGTTTGTCAGTTTGTTGACATTTGTTTTTGAATCCGTGGTTGAGTGCTTCTGATTTACTGGATCCGTGGGTGTCCCATCCCCAGTCGTAGAGCTGGACGAAGCGGACGTCATTTTCGATTAGTTTTCTGGCTAGTAGGCAGTTGTTAGCGAATGATTCTTTGCCTGGCTCGGTGCCGTAGAGGTCGTGTATGTGTTTTGGTTCTTTGGCTATGTCCATGACCTCTGGAACTGATGCTTGCATTCGGAATGCCATTTCGTATTGTGCGATGCGTGTTAGTGTTTCTGGGTCACCGATGGTTTCGTAGGATTTTTGGTTGATGGCGTTGAGGTGGTTGAGTGCTTTTCGTCTGAGTTCTGGTGAGATGCCTGAGGGGTTTTGTGCGTTGAGTATGGGGTCACCGCCGCTGCGGCATTGGACTCCTTGGTAAACTGATGGGAGGTATCCTGATCCCCAGAGGGATTTTCCGACGCGGGGAATGCGTCCGCCTGAGAGGAGTACCATGAAGCCTGGTAGGTTGTTGTTCATGGAGCCGAGTCCCCAAGTGACCCATGATCCGAGAGATGGGCTTCCTAGGTTCTGGCTGCCTGTTTGGATCATGAGCTGAGCGGGGCCGTGGTTGAACTGGTCTGTTTGCATGCTGTGAATGAAGCAGAGGTCATCGACGTGTTTGGCGAGGTGAGGCATTCTGTCTGAGATGAAAGCACCGGAGTTTCCGTGTTGTTTCATGGGGAAGACTGGGCCGAGGATTTTTGGGGTTCCTTGGATGAATGCGAAGCGTTGGCCTTCTAGGTATTCTTTGGGGCAGTCTTTGCCGTTGAGTTTTGTTAGTTGTGGTTTGTGGGTGAAGAGCTCGAATTGTGATGGAGCTCCTATCATGTGGATGTAGATGATTTTTTTGACTTTTGGTGAGAAGCTTGGAGGTATGGGTGCGAGTGGGTTGTTGGTATCGTGGTTGATTTGGAGAGGGGCGCCGGTGGCTGCGAGGGAGTGGCCTTGGGTGGCGAGGTAGATGCTGCCTAGGCCGGTAGCGCAGTCACGGATGAAGTGTCTGCGTGTGGTGTGCTGTAGTTTTTCGGCGTGGATTTTCTGGAATAGGTTCATCTTATTTTGTGAGTGATGCATCTAGGTTAAGGAGGAGTGAGGCTACGATGGTGTAGGCTCCAATTTCTGGTGATTTTGCGATTGCTTTGAGTTGTTCTGGGTGGTTTTGGTAGTGTTTTAGTGCGGTATTGTGAGCGGCGATGAGTTCGCTTATAGTTGCTTCATCGGGTTTATGTGATGTGGTGATGCGGTATCCGTAGGCTAGGTTTGCTTTTAGGGTGTTGTTAGGGATATCGTTTTTCATGCGTTGGGCGAGAGCTTTTGCGAATTCTGCGTAGGCTTCGTCGTTGAGTGTGGTGAGTGCTGCTGTGGGTGTGTTAGAGATGAGTCTTCTTTTCGAACAGACTTCACGAGTGGGTGTGTCAAAAGCCATGAGTGCTGGGTATGGGATGCTGCGTTTCCAGTAGGTGTATAGTGCTCTGCGGTAGCGTTGTGGGTCACCGACTTTTGGTGTGATCCATTTGTCTCTGGCGAATGGTTTCCAGACTCCTGGTGGGATGGGGGGGTATGTGGGTTTACCGTAGAGCTGGTGGGTGAGTAGTCCTGAGTTAGCGAGACCCATGTCACGGATGGCTTCTGCGCTGAGTCTTCTTCTTGGTGCGTAGGATAGCCAGATGTTATCTGGGTCTTTAGCGCGGTGAGCTTTTGATACGTTGGCTGTTTGTTGGTATGTGGAGGACATGACTATTTCTTTGAGGATTTTTTTAGTGCTCCAGTTGTGTTCATTTGAGAAGCGGATGGCGAGGTAGTCTAGGAGTTGTGGGTGAGTGGGTGGTGAGCCTGATGAGCCGAGGTCTTCTAGAGTTTCTACGATTCCGATTCCGAAGAGTTGTTGCCAGAAGCGATTCACGGCGATGCGCGCTGTGAGTGGGTTTTCTGTGCTGGCGATCCAGCGTGCCATGTCGAGTCTTGTGGGGTTGTTAGGGTTTGAGGTGATGAGTGGTGGGAGTGCTTTTGGGGTGTTTGCTTTGGTGATGCGTTTGCCTTTTTCTAGCCAGTTACCGCGATCGAATACGTGGGTGTTTCTTTTGAGTTTAGGGTCCCGCATTTTCATGATGGGGATGTTAGGTCCTTCTGTGGCGTGGTAGTTTTTTGAGGCGGTTTGGAATGCTAAGAGCGAGGGTTCTGCTTGTTTTGCCCAGTTGGCCCATTGTGGGTTAGCTGTGTATTCGATTTTGCTTCTGAGGGGAACTAGTACCATGCCGGCGAGGTATTGTTTTTTGTAGTTCATGGAGAGGGTGATGTGTTTTACGTTTGTGAGGGAGATGGTTTTTTCTGGTGTAATGACTGCCCATCTGGGGTGGAATATTTTGGAGAATGGTCCCCAGCCGTTGGCGTTTTTTGTGAGGCTGTCGCGGAAGTTGAGTGGGTTTTCTGAGCTGTCTGGTATGATGTGTGAGATGGGGATTTCAGTGGTTGTGTTATCTTGTAGGGTAAGGTTGAGTTTGATGGTGCTGAGGACGGATCCGTTTTCTGGGTGGCTGAGTGCGGTTTTTTCGTTGGTGGGGAGGATGGTGATTTTGATGGCTTCTAGTGTGTCTGTGGTAGGTTTCCAGTTTAGGGTGAATGTGGTGTTGTTGATTTTGTTTCCGATGAGGTGAATTTCTTGGTGTGTGTTATTTTTTTTGAGTATGGCTTTTGATCTTGTTGAGTTGAGTGTGGCGTTTTTTGGGGTGAGCCATTTGGATTTTTTGGCGATGATTTGGGGTGGGTTAATGTAGTTTGCTTGGGTGTTATTCAGGTTGTTGAGGTTGGTTGTTGCTTGGTTGTATAGTGCTTTGTTGTTAGGTACTTTGAGTGTGGGGAAGTGGTGGTTTAGGTCGTTGTCTTGGTCGTTATTGAAGAAGGCTAGGAATTTGTAGTATTCGTCGTGTTCGATGGTGTCGTATGGGTGGCTGTGGCATTGGACGCAGCCGAATGTTTGTCCTTGCCAGACTTCCCAAGTGGTGTTGACTCTGTCGATGAGTGCTGCGATGCGGAATTCTTCGTCATCGGTTCCGCCTTCTGAGTTGTTTTGTGTGAGTCTGTGGAATGTGGTAGCGATGAGGTCTTCGTGGGTTGGTTTTTCTAACAAGTCTCCAGCGAGTTGTTTGATGGTGAACTGGTCAAATGGCATGTCTGAGTTGAATGCTTTGATGAGCCAGTCACGGTATGGCCAGACGTCACGGCGTCTGTCAGCTCCGAGTCCTTCTGAGTCTGCGTAGCGAGCGAGGTCCATCCAGACTGATGTCCATCGTTCGCCGAAGGCGTCTGATGCGAGTAGGCGGTCTACGGCTTTAGAGTATGTTGTTGCTGGGTTGAGATTGTATTGGGTTTCGAAGTTGTTGAGTTGGTCGATGGTTGGTGGGAGGCCTGTGAGGTCGAAGCTGAGTCTGCGTAGGAGGGTGGCTGGATGAGCGGTTTTGCTGGGTTGGAGGTTGTTTAGTTTTAGTTTGGCTTGGATGAAGTGGTCGATATTTAGGTTGTTAGTTTTTGTTTTTATTGATGGGGGTTTGTATGCCCAGTGAGTGTCCCATTTAGCTCCTTGTTTGATCCATTGTTTGATGGTGTTTACTTCGTTTTGGGTGAGTCTTGGGCCGTGACTGGGTGGGGGCATGAGGTCTATGTCTTGGTCGTCTGCAGTGATGCGTTTGAATAGCTCTGAGTTTTCTGGGTTTCCTGGGATGATTGTGAGTTTTTTTGATTCACCTCTGACGCCTTTTAGGTCGTATACTAGTGAGAGTAGTCCTGGCATTTTGGAGTCTTTGCCGACATTGACGCCACCGTGGCATGATGTGCAGTTTTTGTTGAGGATGGGGCGGATGTGTTGGTTAAAGGAAATGGTTTGTTGTTTTTGATTATTTTTGTTGTTTGTTGTGTTGTGGTGTTTGGTTGTTTTAATTTTGGTGGGTTGTTGTGTTACTGGTTCTTGCTCAGAGCACGAGAGTGTGAGTGCGCTTATTGTTGCTGTGCATATGGTGAGCAGTGTGTGGATTAATTTTATGGGCATTGTATGATCAATGGTTACTTAGTTTAGGAAGTTACTAAGTTAATGGTGAGATTACGATCTTGAATTTGGCTGGGGGAGTGGATTGGTGATAATTTATACGATATTTTGGTTTTGTCATGTTTTTCTGGGTTGAAATGGAGGCATCACTTGACCGAGTAATGGTGTGGGGTTAGTAGGTGGGTATGCCTGAGTTAAGAAAGTTAAGCGCTATTGTGGCAATGACTGCTGAGCGAGTGATAGGAAGAGATAATGATTTGCCGTGGAGGCTTCCTGAGGATTTGAAGATGTTTAAGCGTATTACTGCTGGTCATCCTGTGGTTATGGGGCGAAAAACTTGGGACTCTTTGGGTAAGTATAAGCCATTGCCTGGGCGGCAGAATATAGTGCTAACGCGTGATGAGGGGTGGGGAGAGGATGGGGCTACGGTGATTCATTCGCCTGGTGCACTGGAGGGTTTGGATTTAGCGGATGAGGAGGTTTTTGTGATAGGTGGTGCTGAGATTTATGGGTTATTTTTGGCTAGGTTAGATGAGTTGATAGTGTCTCATGTTTTTGAGGCGTATGAGGGGGATACGTATTTTCCTGATTTTAGTGAGTTTTTCAGTCAGTATGAGGTTTTGGAGGTTTATGATGGGTTTGAGGTGCGTAGGTATTTTAGAGGGTAGTTGTGTGGTGTTAGCTGATGAAGCGTTCTAGTTCGCGGTCTAGGTCTTTGTTGAGTCTGACTTTGAGTTTGTCTGGGACGGTGAGTTGGGTTCGGTTACCTAGGGTGTTTTGGATGGTGATGGTGATGTCTGCTTTACCTGGGTATTTCTGGATGGTTTGTAAGATGTAGTCTAGGTCTTCTTGGTTGTGGCGCGATGTCCAGAGGTTGAGGTTGAGGCCGGAGGTGTTTTTGGTGGGTTTCTTTTTGGTGAGTGCTTTGATTTGGCTGCCGCTGACTCTGCGTTGTTCACCTCTGTCGTCTTCTTGGATGTTGATGGTCATTTTGACAACGGTTCCTGGTTCTAGGAGTCCTTCTTCCCGGGCGGGGGAGTAGCTTTCTGCCCAGGATAGGACTTCTCTGACGCCTGTGAGGTCTTCGATGAGTATGATGCCGAATGGTTTTCCTGTTTTAGTGGTGCGGTGTTCTACGCTTTTGATCATGCCTCCGATGGTGCGGCGGATTTTTTTATCTGAGATGTCTACCTCTTCGATGGTGTTTATTTTTGTGAGGCGTTCGTTATTGAGTAGATTTCTTACTGCGTCTAGTGGGTGTCCGGAGGTGTAGAATCCGAGTAGAGTTTTTTCGTGGTCTAGGCGCTCGTCTTTGCTCCATTCTTTTAGGTAGTTGTGAGATGTTGTTTGTTCTGGAGCTCCGAAGTCCATGCTGTCGAACATGCTTTCTTGGCCTGATGCTTTGTCTTTGTGCGTGAGAGATGCGGATGCGATGACTTGTTCTAGATTTGCGGTGAGAGTGGCTCTGTTTGTTTTGGTGAAGTCTAGGGCTCCGGCTTTGATGAGGCTTTCTAGGATACGTTTATTGACTACTTTAGTGTCTAGTCTGTTAGAGAGTTCTTCCATGCTTTTGAATAGGCCATTTTTTTCACGGTCTGTGATGGCTGTTTTCATGGCTGCTTCACCGACATTTTTGACGGCAGCAAGACCGTAGCGAATTGCCATTTTTCCTGAGGGGGTTTTTTCTGGTGCGAATTTGAGTTTTGATTTGTTTAGGTCTGGTGGTAGTACTTCTATACCCATGCGGTGGCATTCTGAGATGAATATGGCGATTTTGTCGGTGTTGTTGAGTTCGTTTGATAGGAGGCCTGACATGAATTCTACTGGGAAGTTTGCTTTGAGGTATGCGGTCCAGTATGAGATGTATCCGTAGCATGCTGAGTGTGATTTATTGAATCCGTAGCCTGCGAAGCTTGCGATTTTGTCGAAGACTTTGTTGGCTGTTTTGGCATCGATTTGGTTGGTATCTGCGCATCCTTTGACGAATGTTTTTCTTTGTTCGTCCATGACGGATGCTTTTTTCTTACCCATGGCTCGGCGGAGGATGTCTGCGCCGCCGAGGGTGTATCCTGCGAGGAGTTTGGCGGCGTTTTGCACTTGTTCTTGGTAGATCATGACGCCGTATGTGTCTCCGCATATTGTTTCTAGGAGTGGGTGTTCGTATTGGACTTTTGTGATTCCTTTTTTTACATCGATCATCTGGTCGATGAATTGCATGGCTCCGGGACGGTAGAGTGCGAGGAGGTCAATGATGTCTTCTATTTTGTCGATTCCGTATTTTTTACAGGTTTCGACCATTCCACCTGATTCTAGCTGGAAGACTCCCATGGTTTCTCCGCGGTTGAGTAGTTCTAGTGCGGGTTTGTCATCGAGTTCGATTTCGTAGATGTCAAAGTCTGGTTTGTTAGAGTGGATGTATTCGACGGCGTCTTGGATGACGGTGAGGTTTTTGAGGCCGAGGAAGTCCATTTTCAGAAGGCCTATTTCTGTGATGGCGTTCATGTCTGCTTGGGTGACTACTTCGCCTTCTTTTGCACGAGCGAGTGGGACGTGTCTGTCTAGGTTACCGTCACCGATGACGACGCCGGCTGCGTGGACTCCGGTGTTTCTTTTGAGACCTTCTAGTTTAGTTGCGAATTTCCAGAGTTCTGTGAATGTTGATGATGCTTCTACGATGTCTCGTAGTTCTTGTTTGGCGTCCCATTCTGACTTTAGAGTAACGCCTGGGACGGCTTCGATGAGTTTGGCTAGTGTGTCTGCATCACTGTATGCGACGCCCATGACTCTGGCGACGTCTCTGATGACGGATTTAGCGCCTAGAGTTCCGTATGTTATGATGTGAGAGACGCATCGTTCGCCGTATTTTTCACGGACGTATTGGATGACTTCTGGGCGACGGGTTTGGCAGAAGTCGATATCGACATCTGGAGGTGAGACACGTTCTGGGTTAAGGAATCTTTCGAATAGGAGACCGAATCTCATGGGGCAGATGTCGGTGATAGCCATGGTGTATGCGACTAGAGAGCCGGCGGCTGATCCACGCCCTGGGCCCACGGGAATACCTTGTGCTCGACCCCAGTTGATGAAGTCTGCAGTGATGAGGAAGTAGGATGCGAAGCCGAGTGAGTTGATGGTGTCTATTTCGTAGTCCAGGCGGTCATGGAGTTCTTGGATTTGTTCTTTCTCTGAGAAGTTGTTTTGTTCGGCGAGTTTTTTGAGTTTTTTTGGTGGGTAGCGTTTGTCTAGTCCTTCGTAGCAGACTTTACGGAAGTATTCTTCACGTGGTGATCCGTCTGGTGACTCGAACTGGGGGTATTTTTCCGAGGATGTGGGGTCTAGCATCATTTCGACATTGCATTTTTCGGCGATTTCTAGGGTGTTATCGCATGCTTCTGGTATGTCTTTGAAGATTTCGCGCATTTGCTCGGGAGTTTTAAAGTAGACTTGGTTTGAGTATGTTTTTCTGTTTTCATCGAGGAGGAGGCGTCCTTCACCGATGCATATGAGGCAGTCTAGGATTTCGTGGTCTTGTTGTTCGATGAAGTGGACGTCGTTTGTGGCTACTACTTTGAGTCCGAATTCTTTGGCGAAGTCACAGAGTATGGGGATATTTTTGGTTTGTTTTTCTAGTTCGTGGTCGACTAGTTCTATGTAGAAGTCGTCTTTTCCGTATATGTCTTTTAGGTTTTTTACTTCTTCTTTTGCTTTATCGATGTCGCCTTTATCAAGCCACTCGTGGATGGGTCCTTGGCTGCATCCGCTGAGGCAGATGATGCCATCTGAGAATTCTCTGAGTGCGTTTCTATCGACTCGTGGTTCACCGAGGTATTCACCGTCTAGGTGTCCTAGTGAGATGAGTTTAGTGAGGTTGTTCCAGCCGGTTTCGTTTTTGGCGAGCATGGTTAGGCGTGTGGAGCGGAGGCGGCCCGGGAAGTCTTTTTTCTGAGTGAGTTCGGTGGGGGCGAGGTAGATTTCGCAGCCGAATATGGGTTTTACGTCGGCTTTTTGCATATTTTGGTAGAATTCTACTGCGCCGAAGAGGTTGCCGTGATCTGTCATGGCGACTGCTGGCATTCCTAGGTGTGCTGTTTTTTTTGCAAGGTCTTTGATTTTTACGATAGAGTCCTTGATGGAGTATTCTGTGTGGACGTGGAGGTGAACGAATGATGAGTTAGCGGTGGCCATATTATGATGTGATTTTAATCAGATTTTGAGTTCTGTAAATGCAGTATCCGTTGAATTTTTTTGAGAAGATCTGTGTTTATTGTATTTTCAGTAATAATTGAAAATGTTTTCATTGATTTTTTAATAAATTCTGTTTTTATTGGATTTATGGACGAGAACTACAAGCCGCCGAAGATGAATCCTGAGAAAGAAGAGTATGTGCCGAGTCAGAAAACTAGGACTTGGGCGATGATCTGTATAGCTGCAGCTGTGGTATCTGCATTATATCGATTGTTGGTGTTAGGATATAAAGAGCAGTCAGCGTTATTGTTTATAGGGATACCGTTGGTTTTGTCATTGTTGTTAGCACAGACTCCGCGGCCTAAGAGTATAACTGGTGTGATCATGAAGGGTATTACTTTGAGTTTATTGTTGTTTGGAATTTTATTGTTTGAGGGATTGATATGTATATTGATGGCTGCGCCTTTGTTTTATTTGGTGGGGAGTATAGTGGCATTGATCATGGAGAGGCGTAAGGCGAAGTGGTATGGGGATAAGTTAAATTGTGCGTGTATTATGGTGATTGCGCTGATGAGTTTGGAGGGTGCGACTGATGCGTTATCTTTTGATAGGGAAGAAGAGGTGGTGGTAAGACGGGAGGTAGATGTAAGTAGTGGTGAGGTTATGGCGAGGTTGGCAGCTAAGCCGAGTTTTGATTTGGCTGAGTTACCTTTGTTTTTGAAGCTAGGTTTTCCGACTCCTCATGAGGTGAGGGGCGGTGGTGTAGGTGTGGGGGATGAGCGAGTGATACATTTTGCTGGGGGTGAGGGTGAGCCGGGTGATGTAGTTGTGAAGGTGGTAGAGTCTAGTTCTAACAGGGTTGTTTTTGCGCTGGTGAAAGATGATAGTCACATTGATCATTGGTTGGCATGGAAGACTATTGCATGGGAGGTGGGTATGAATGCTGCGGGTAAGACTGAGGTGAGTCTGACGTTTCATTACACGAGGAAGTTAGATCCAGCATGGTATTTTAAACCTATTGAGCGATATGGGGTGAGTAAGGCAGGGGAGTATTTTTTAGAGAGTTTGTTTGATGAGTAGGGAGCTTGTTATCGAGGCGGTTGCTTTGTATTTGCCGTTGTCTATGTGTATGGTTTTGTATTCTTTGCAGAAAGAGGGTAATGGTGATTTGAGGCGTTCTTTGGTAGCTGGGTTGATGGCGAGTAGCTGGGTGGCAGCTACCTTGCCATGGGTAAATGATCTTTGTGTGTGGGTAGGTTTCTGGAGTTTTTCGGTGGGTCATGGATATGGTTTTGAGAACTTGCCATTGAGTATGTATGTGGGTTGGGTTTTGTTATGGGGTGTGCTTCCTGCTATGCTGATGTATTACTTTAGAGTGAGGTGGATAATGGTGGGGATGATATTGTTAGATATTTTGACTATGGGTATGTTTTCCCCGGTGATGGTTCTGCATGGTTGGTCATGGCTTTATGGGGAATTTTTATTGGTGGTTATATGTTTTGTGCCTGCTGTTTACATGGCAAAGTGGGTGAGGAATAGTGAGCGTGTAGGGTGGAGATCTGGTTTGATATCAAGTGCTTTTGCGATGCTTATACTAGTGGTGCTTCCGACAAGTGTGGCGGAGATAAGAGTTGATCTGTGGGGGATATGGAGTGGTTATACTCTGGTTGAAAAGTGCTTATGGCTGATTTTATTGACGATTGTTTGTATGCCTGGGATAGCTGGGGTGATTGAGTTTAGTGTTTTTGGCAAGGGGACTCCGATTCCTTATGATGCCCCTGAGTATTTGGTGACTAGTGGTGTTTATAGTTATGTTCAGAATCCTATGCAGTTGAGTATGGTTTTGGTTTTGTTAGTTTGGTCTTGGATGTTTAATTCATGGTTTGTATTTTTGTTGGGAGTTGTTGCTGTGGTTTATTGTGTGGGGATTGCTAGGTGGTCAGAGGGAGTTGATCTTAAGGGGCGATTTGGTGAGGACTGGGTAAGGTATGATGCTAGGATTAAGGCATGGAAGTGCAGTTTGGCTCCTGTTCGTGGCGGTTTTGAGGGTGGTGAGAATGCACGGGTTTTTATAGATGATCGCTGTGTTGTGTGTCAGTCTATTGCTCTGTGGATAGGGGGGCGCGGTGCTGTGGGATTAGATGTGATAGCCGCGAAAGGGTGGGAGGGTGAGGCTTTGAAGAGGCTGACTTATGTTGATGTGCGTAGTGGCGAGAGGTTTGAGGGTGTATTGGCGATGGCAAGGGTGTTTCAGCATATCCATGTGGGATGGGCTTGGTTGGGGTGGGTTGCTATGATTCCTGGAATTACTCATTTTATACAGCTAGTGGTAGATTCGGCTGGAGGAGGAGCACGGGATAGATGTTGAATTTATTCACTAAAAATTAAAGCGAGTGCTTCATTACGATTAGAAAACATCTTGCCGAACATGCAACAGTGTTGGCATGTATGACAGAATAGTGCAAATATGGGATGATTTATCACATTCGTAATCGTTTGGATTTCAATGTTTAGCGTTTTTTGTGGGAGTTTTTGAAGCGGGAATGATTTAAATTTTACTTAATTTACTTGCAAAAAAAGCGGTTTTTTGAAACACAGCGCCAGACCAAAATTATTATGTGTTCGTTTAATTTACTTAACCTTAAAAATGCTTCGCGCGCCAAGCGCCAAAAAACAGCATCGATGACTCAGCAAAGCT
>CALGZA010000062.1 GCA_937934595.1 uncultured Verrucomicrobiales bacterium
CCAGTCAACTTGAGCACTCTTAGAACCCTCTACTTTGACCTCGGCCTTACCAGACTCTGTCTGCGCAAAACCCGAATTAACTGAACCTAACAAAAGGCTAGATATAAATACAATACGTTTAATTAATTTAATGTTCATAGTCCAACCAACATACAGAAAATTACAAAAAACGGTGTAAAGAGATCGTAAATTCCTCCACACCCCAGAAAAAACCTATCTATTCCATCCCGCAAATCACCCAGATAACAACTACAAAAACACCTATTTCTTATCTTCAAACAACTAAAATAAAAAAGCAAAAGCCGATCGCCACCAGCGATCGGCTTTTTTACTTTTACTTCACTTCCTTAGCTGCCTATGCGGCTGTGAACAAGTGCTTCAGATGATCAGATAACGTAACCTCCAAATCTGATATTCCTACTGCGCACCAATTGGAGACAGCATTACGTTGCACTCCAAAAATAGAAGCTAATTCAGCGGGGCTTAGTATACTGGTATCTATTAATTCCATAACTTAGGTAAGCAGTTTGCATAACTCTTGATTACCATAGCAATAAATCCTTGTCCTAGCCCCAGCCACTCTAAATACGAAAAAATAACTAGCTATCTCACCTAAGAAAAGAGTAAGACTCCCACATGCAAACCAACCAAAAAATCGCACTCTTACGTTCCGAAATGGCCTCAGCCGGCATCGACGCCTTCATCGTCTCAAACGCTGACCCACACCACAATGAATATGTCGCAGATCGCTGGTGCTGCCGTGAATGGCTATCTGGCATGAAAGGATCCGCAGGCACCGTCCTAGTAACCGCAGACTGGTGCGGACTCTGGACAGATAGCAGATACTATGAAATCGCTCTAGACGCCCTAGAAGGATCAGAAATAGAACTCATCCGCGCCAGCGACATCGGTGTCCCAACCATCGACTCCTGGATCAAATCAAACCTAAAAACCAGCCAAACCATCGGCTTCAACGGAGCTGACACAGACCTCAAACAAGCCAGAGATTGGATCAAAAAATTCGACCAAGCAAACCTCAAAACACGCTCAGACCTAGACCTCATAGACATCATCTGGAAAGACAGACCAGCCGCACCAAAAGGTGAACTTTTCATCGTAGATGACAGCTACGCTGGACAAACCATAGAATCTAAAATCTCCACTGTCCGCCAAGAAATGAAAAGCGCTGGAGTCGAAGCCTACCTACTCGGCCGCACTGACGAATCATGCTGGCTATTAAACTTCCGTGGCACAGACATCACAGCTGCCCCCACACCATACTGCTTCACACTCGTCACCCAAGATAACGTCAACTTCTACATAGATGCCGCCAAACTAACACCACAAGCCAAATCAAAATTCGAAGCCGCCGGCGTCACCATCAAAGATTACAACGCTGTCAAAACTGAACTCGAGCAACTAAACGCATCCACTCGTATACTCATATCTCCTAACCACATCAGCTACCAACTCGCAGAAGCAGTCAAACACTGCATGCAAATCGAATCTCGTCTCATCGTCACCGACCTCAAAGCAGTCAAAAATGAAACCGAGGTAAAACACCTCAAACAAGCCCTCATCGAAGACGCCGCTGCCATCGTGAAATTCTACACCTGGCTATACACCAGCCTCCGTAATGGCGACCCCGTCACAGAACTCTCCGCCAGCCACAAACTAGAAGCCTGCCGCGCAGAATTTGAAGGATACCGCCACGTCAGCTTTGACTCCATTATGGGATACGGACCAGACGGCGCACTCAACCACTACTGCGTAGACGAAGAATCAGACAAACCCGTCCTCCTAGAAAACATCTTCCTCATCGACTCAGGCGGAAACTTCACCCATGGAACCACAGACACCACCCGCACCATACCCATGGGAACCCCCACCCAACAACAAAAAGAAGACTACACCGTTGTCCTACACAGCATGCTAGACCTCCTACTCCTAGAATTCGCAGAAGACACCACGGGCGCTCAGCTAGACGGCATCTGCCGCCAAGCTCTCTGGAGACACGGCAGAAACTTTAAACACGGAACAGGCCACGGCGTCGGATTCGGACTCGAAGTCCACGAAGGCCCACAAAATATCTCAGGAACCAGCACAGAAAAAATGAAACTCGGCATGATCAGCACCATCGAACCAGGCTGCTATCGCTCCGGTGAACACGGAATCCGTATCGAAAACATGGTCCACACCGTCATCAGCCGCGAAAACGAATTTGGCAAATTCTTCAAATTCGAAAACCTCACCTTCTGCCCCATCAATACAGACCTCATCGAACCATCCATCCTCCCCAAAAACCAAATCGAATGGCTAAACAACTACCACCAAGAAATAATAAACAAACTATCACCCTACCTCAACAAAGAAGAACAAGCATGGCTCACACACGAGTGCAGACCCATCAACCAATAATAACATTCTAAATCCATAAATCTGGGGCTTCAGCGCCCAAAGCCCCAGATTCCACTCCCACTCCATCAGCCTCCTACTCTATTCAATTAAAAATTGACATCACTCCCACGCTCCATATTCTTCTATAAGTGCAGAGTATCCCAACAAGAATCCTATTCTTAAACGCCTCTTTCATAGAGTTGCGCCCCTTCCTCTGCGCCTACGTCCGCCTTGCAGGCATTCTCTAAAGCTCCCCTTGCAGAGCTTATCCATCCAGATGAAATATCAACATCTACCGAGACCCATTTCTCAAATTCACTAACCATTTATTGTAAACAAAATATCATGAACGATTCATTAACAACATCATCATCTTCAACCATCAACGACAACCCACTCGGAGTCAAAGGATTTGACCACATCGAATTCATCGTAGACGATGCAGACGCTTGGCGTGATTACTACGTCAACCGCTTCGGCATGACTCTCCGCGCATACGGAAATGCATCAACAGGTCTAGACGGAAGAAAAGCCTACCTAGTCGGACAAGGTCGTATCAACTTCCTCATCGCCCAAGCAGAAGGATCAGGACCCATGTTCGATGAATACAAAGCACACTTTGACAAACACGGAAACGGAGTCAAAGACGTTGCATTCCTAGTGGAGGACGCTCTAGCCGCTCTAACAGAAGCCGTAAAACGCGGCGCCACAAACATCTGCGAGCCACGCATCGACAAAGAAAACGGCTACATCTCAACAGTCATCGCCGCCTACGGAGACACAGTCCATTCATTCGTTCAGCGAGATGACCGCGCCAGCGTCTACCTCCCTGGACTCATCCTAACAGAAGAATCCAAGCACGAGACAGACATCAACTTCGCCATGATTGACCACGTCGTCGCAAACGTCGAAGTCATGGACGAATGGGTAAATTTCTACGAAAACATCTTCGGATTCGAACCAACACGACACTTCGATATCAACACCGGAAAATCCGCTCTCATGTCAAAAGTCATGGGCTCCACCTCAGGCTACATCAAAATGCCCATCAATGAACCATCATCAGGTAACTCACAAATCCAAGAATACCTAGATGAATACAACGGCCCAGGTGTCCAGCACATCGCACTCCTCACCAAAGACATCGTCAAAACCATCGAAGCCATGCGCTCAACAGGTATGGACTTCCTAGACATCAATGACTCATACTATGACGAAACATTCAAAAAAAGAATGGGAAACATCGACGAAAACATTGAAGACCTTCACCGTAACAACATCCTAGCAGACAAAGATGAAGGTGAATCTGGCTACCTACTTCAAATCTTTACCAAATGCATCTTTGAAAGACCCACCGTCTTTCACGAAGTCATCCAGCGCAAAGGCGGTGCAAAAGGCTTCGGCGAAGGAAACTTTAAAGCTCTATTTGAATCCATCGAAAGAGAACAAGCCCGCAGAGGAACTCTCTAACAAAAATAATAATCACCCTCCCACATCACCTTAATCACACAGAGAAGAACAACCCATCAATCGCAAATGCCACACTACAGATCACTAGGTCAGATCCCACCTAAACGTCACACTCAGTTCCGTAAACCAAACGGAGAACTGCACTCAGAAGAAGTATTCGGCACAAACGGATTTTCAGGAACCTCATCCATACTATACCACCTCCACCCACCTACTATCGTAGTAAAACAAGAAGAACCAACCTGCGTCACCCCAAAGATAGCCATAGAAAAAAACCTCAAATGCATCAACCTCGCAGGATTCGACGTCCCACCAACAGATGACTTCCTAGAATCCCGTAAAACAGTTTTTGTAAACAACGACCTACACATCGGTCTCGCCGCCCCCAAGCAGTCCATGAAAGACTACTTCTTTAAAAATGCAGATGCAGATGAAATGCTCTTCATACACGTCGGATCCGGAACTCTACATACCTGCTACGGTAAAGTCACATTCAGCTACGGTGACTACCTCATCATCCCACGAGGAACCATCTATAAAATCGAATTCAATGACGAGAACAACAGAATGTTCTACGCAGAATCATTCTCACCCATCGTCAGCCCTAAACGCTACCGGAACAACTTCGGTCAACTTCTAGAACACTCCCCATACTGTGAACGAGACTACCGTGGACCCACTAACCTAGAAACCTTCGATGAACATGGCGAATTCAAAGTCCTCATCAAAAAACAAGGAATGATCCACCCCTTCACATACGGCACTCACCCCTTTGATGTAGTTGGCTGGGATGGTTACAACTACCCATACGCCATCTCTATACACGACTTTGAACCCATAACAGGCCGCATTCACCAGCCACCACCAGTCCACCAACAATTCGAAGGCAATGGCTTCGTTGTCTGCTCGTTCTGCCCACGTAAATTCGACTACCACCCACTCTCCATACCAGCACCATATAACCACTCAAACATCGACTCAGATGAAATCATCTACTACGTAGACGGTGACTTCATGTCACGGAACAACATAGACAAAGGTGCTATCACGCTCCACCCAGGAGGCATCCCGCACGGCCCACACCCAGGAGCTGCAGAACGCAGTATTGGAAAAGAAGGCACTGAAGAACTAGCCGTCATGATAGACCCATTCAGCCCCATGATGCTTACAGAAGAAGCCCTCAAAATCGAAAAACCTGGATACAACCAGTCATGGCATGATCACGGATAACCCTACTACTAAATGGCCTAATAAATCTAAAGAACTCTAACAAAATGAAAAAAGCACCCAGCAAATACACCTCAAAGGAGCTAGACGAAAACGGCAATATCAGCTGGACGCCCACAGAGTCCGCCACATGGAAACTACTCTACAACATGCAAATGGAACGCCTACCAGGCCAAGCCTGTGAGGCCTACCTAAACGGACTCAAGCTCCTCAACATGCATGAAGACGAAATCCCTCAAATCCCAGAACTCACTAAACGCCTCAAGGCCATTACGGGCTGGAGCGTCGAGCCCGTCCCCTGCCTCATCCCTTTTTCCAAGTTCTTCAATCTGCTCGCTAACAAAAAATTCCCCTGCGCCACATTCATGCGCACCCCAGAAGACCTCACCTACATCACAGAACCAGACATGTTCCACGAGGCATTCGGACACCTCCCCATGCTAACTAACCCACACTTCGCCGCTTTCACAGAACGCTACGGAAAACTCGGCCTAGCAGCCTCTCCAAAAGAACGTATCTTCCTAGCCAGACTCTACTGGTTCACAGCTGAGTTCGGACTCATGAAAGACCCAGAATCTGGTAAATGGAAATATTACGGCGCAGGTATCATGTCATCACCAGGTGAAGCAGATAACTGCCTCAGTAATAATTCAGTCCGCAAAAACCTAAACATACTAGAAGCCATGCGAACTCCATACAGAATCGATATCGTGCAACCCATTTACTTCTTCATCGAACACTTTAAAAACCTAGAAAACTTTGACGAACAAGAAATCCTCGAGTCCATGAAAAAAGCTATAGAACTTGGACTTTTCGAACCCACATACGAACCTGCCTAACCATTCAAAAAATAAATTTATGCCTGAAAAATTATCCGAAATGAAATGTGAAGCCTGCCAAGCAGGTGCCCCAAAAGTTACCCAAGAAGATCTCCCCAAACTAAAAGCCATCGTCCCTGAATGGCAAGTCATAGACCGTAAAGGAATCCTCCAACTAGAACGCGTATTCAAATTCAAAAACTTCAAACTCGCCCTAGCATTCACCAACAAACTCGCCAACCTCGCCGAAGAAGAATTCCACCACCCAGGAATACTTCTAGAATGGGGAAAAGTCACTGTCACTTGGTGGTCTCACTCCATCAAAGGCCTCCACCTTAACGACTTCATCATGGCATCAAAAACAGACACCATAGACTAATTCATCCAGAACCAAAAACTAACAATATTTCACAGCTCATGTACATTCGGTCAGCAAAACGCACACCCATCGGAGCCCTCAGCGGCTCACTCTCATCTATACCCGCACCAAAACTAGCTGCATCATCCATCACCGCCACACTATCAGAGTCTAACACCCCCGCCAGCGAAGTAGACGAATGCTACATAGGTAATGTCCTCAGTGCAGGCATAGGACAAGCCCCAGCAAGACAAGCAGCACTTGCAGCCGGCATCCCAGAATCCACTCCATGCACAACCATCAGCAAAGTCTGCGGAAGCGGCATGCAAGCCATCATCTCAGCTGCTCGCGCCATCAAATCAGGTGAAATAAAAACAGCTGTCGTTGGCGGCATGGAAAACATGAGCCAGGTCCCACACCTTCTGCCAACCATGCGCAATGGCGTCAAACTTGGAAACTCAGAAATAATAGACTCCATGATACACGATGGACTATGGGACCCCTATAATGACCAACACATGGGAATGTGTGGTGAAGAATGCGCCACTAACTACCAATTCAGCCGCAAAGACCAAGACGACTTCGCCATCACAAGTTACCAGCGCGCACAAGCAGCTATTAGTAACGGTGACTTCAAATCAGAAATTGCACCAGTCACACACAACACCAGAAAAGGAACAGTCACCATCGATACAGACGAATCACCAGCCCAAGTCAACTTCGACAAACTGCCAACACTCCGATCTGTATTCAAAAAAGACGGAACCATCACCGCTGCCAACGCCTCATCCATCAATGACGGTGCAGCCGCTCTAGTTATTTCATCAGAACCCAGTAACAACGACCTAGGTAAAATCGTCGGCTGGTCCACTCATGCCAGAGAACCCATTAACTTCACCACCGCACCCATTGGAGCCATCCAGACTCTCTTAGATAAAACAGGCTGGTCAGCAGATTCCATAGACCTCTGGGAAATCAATGAAGCATTCGCCGTCGTCCCTCTCGCTGTAATCAAAGACCTCAAGCTTGACCCAAACAAAGTCAATATCAACGGAGGTGCAATCGCTCTCGGACACCCCATTGGAGCCAGCGGCGCCAGAATCGTTGTCACCCTCGCTCACGCCATGAAACATCACCAAGCCAAACGCGGCATTGCCGCCATCTGCATCGGTGGAGGTGAAGCACTCGCCATCGGCATCGAGCGAGACTAAGTTAATCACTCACATGGAAAACATCATCTGGCATCCAACAGAACACGCATGGACTGAGCATTCTCATATTGCCAATTTCATGCGTGATCAAGGCTTCGAAATAGACCAATTTCCAGCTCTGCACAAAAAATCAATCACAGACCTAGAATGGTTCTGGAACGCAGCCATAGATGACATGGGCCTAGAATGGTCTACTCCATACTCTAAAGTAATAGACCGCTCATCAGGATTCCCCTACACCAAATGGTTTACTAACGGCCAGATCAACATCACTCATAACTGCATTGATCGCCACGTCCTCAATGGAAACGGAAACGATACAGCACTCATACACGAGCCAGACTCCGGCTGCCAAGACGCCCGCCATGTCAGCTACACTGAGCTTAAAAACCTTGTTGACCAATGCGCAGGAGCTCTAAAGCACACAGGCATTAAAGAAGGTGAATCCGTTGGCCTCTACGCCCCCATGTCCGTTGAAACAGTCGCAGTCATGTTTGCCTGCTTCAAGCTCGGACTTCGCTTCGTCCCCATATTCTGCGGCTTCGGAGAACATGCCATCATTGACAGACTAGAAAGCTGTGGCGCTCGCATCCTATTTGCCAACAAAAAACTCCAACGCAGAGGAAAATCAATCCACACTTCAGACACAGTAGAAAAAGCTCTAAATCATCTGCCCAATCTAAAACAAACCATCTACCTAGACACCCAAGAATGGCAAAAATTCATCACTCAGTCCACTCCCCTAACAGAATCTAACAACCACACAGAAGCAGAAACACCTTGCATGGTGATCTACACCAGCGGAACCACAGGAAAACCAAAAGGCACCATCCACACCCACGCTGGAGTTCTCGCCACAGTGGGCAAAGAACTACGCTACGCATTCGATGTTCATCCCGGAGAACCCTTTTTCTGGGTCACAGATATTGGCTGGATGATGGGCCCCTGGGAGCTCATCGGTTGCCTTCTCTACCGTGCACCCGTAGTCATGCTAAACGGCGCTCCAAACCACCCACACCCAGACAGAATCTGGGAAATAGTCGAAAAAAACAAAGTAATAACCCTAGGCATCTCCCCCACAGCGATTCGCCTATGCATGAGCCAAAAAGAATCCAAAGGCCCCAAAGCTTACGACGTATCAAATTTAAAAATCATGGGCTCAACTGGCGAAGCTTGGGACTCAGATTCATACCAATGGGCATTTGAACAAATAGGAAAAACCAACGTCCCCATCATGAACATTTCTGGAGGCACAGAAATCATGGGCTGCCACCTCCAGCCATACCCAGTCATGCCCATAAAACCGCTAACCCTCGGCATGGGAGCCCTAGGAATGGACGTGCAAGTATTTAACGAGGACGGCCTATCTGTAAAAGAAGAAGTCGGTCATCTCGTCTGTTGCCAACCAGCTCCCTCAATGACTAAAAGCTTCCTAGGAGACAACCAACGCTACCTCGACACCTACTTCCAAAAATTCGGAAACCAAATCTGGTACCATGGTGACTGGGCTAGCATAGACTCCGATGGCTACTGGTTCCTCCACGGCCGCACTGACGACACCATTAAAGTCGCAGGAAAACGCATCGGCCCAGCAGAAGTCGAAAACGCTCTGATCTCACACCCCGCCGTCTCACAGGCAGCCGTCATCGGAATCCCTGATCCCATAAAAGGCCAAACACTTGTCTGTTTCACAGTGTGCACATCAAACATAGATGAAGAAACACTCAGAAATTATGTGGCGGACCGCATGGGTAAACCACTCAAACCTAAACACGTTTACATCATCCCCGAACTCCCTAAAACCCGCTCAGGAAAAATCGTCCGCTCTACTATTCAAAAAATCTACCTAGGTGAAAACCCAGGAGACCTCAGCAGTATCGAGAACCCAGATAGCCTCACCAACATACAAAAACTCACCAATCAAACCTAGAAAACATGCTCAAAAGTTTCCAAGCCTTTCACCATTCCATCATAGACTACGCCGGCCTATTCCCTCCAGCATCTCTTAATTTAGAACAAGCAGTCTCTGACTACCTAAACTACCTATCTCATGAAGATCAATGGATGCTCGGAGCCTTCATTCTCCCCGCTAATAAAATCTCCGCACTATCTAACCTATTGAAATCAATACCCACCTCCAACCCCATCCCCATCTCACTCATCTCCTCAGACCTAGAAAAAGACATCCATGAATTTCACAAATTCGCCAGTGATACTGACCATGAAATCCATCTCAGCTCCATCGAAATAAAAGAAGAACACTTCAAACTTCACCCCAGCAAGAACATCACCTACATCGAACCCACAGACCTAAATAACCTAACAGACATCCTAAATATCGCACAAGTCAACAACCTCGGCATCAAACTACGCTGCGGCGGAGTCAAACCATCCATGATACCAAGCTCACTAACAGTTGCCAGTGTCATTGAAAACTGCACAAGCCGTGCCATACCAATGAAGTTCACAGCCGGTCTTCATCACCCATTCCGCCATCACTCAGACGCACACAGCACCATGCTACACGGCTTCATCAATATTTTCGCCGCCACTATCCTCAGCAGAAAACAGCAACTCAACCAAAGTCAGATCAACGAAATACTAGAAGATCAATGCTCAAAATCATTCATCTTCAACGAACACGGCCTGACATGGAACAACCTTAATATCTCAACCGAAGACATTGAAAACCTCCGCCAGACTCAAGCACACTCATACGGGTCATGCAGCTTCACAGAACCACGCCAAGACCTAACAGATCTAGGCTGGATGTAACTTAAATAATCACAAACAAAATATCATGCCATCATCATTTATACCTACGACAGAAACATCAGACTTCCCCATCCAGAACCTTCCATACGGTGTTTTTAAAACCAGTTCATCCACACACATAGGCGTCGCCATCGGAGAACATATCCTCAGCCTAACAGAACTAGACAAAAAAGGACTACTAACAGAATCAGGAAAACCCATAGGCTGCTTCTCTTCAGCCACACTCAATAACTTCATGGAAGAAGGCCCAGCTATCTGGAAACAAGTCCGTAACCGTGTCACAAACTTACTAGACTCAGAAAACCCTCAGCTCCGTGATGACAACAACCTACGGAGCAACGTCTTCTTCAACCAAGACAAAGTCAACATGCTACTCCCCGTTAACATCGGTGACTACACAGACTTCTACGCATCTCGCGAACACGCCACTAACGTAGGCACGATGTTTCGAGATCCTGATAACGCTCTACTACCAAACTGGATGCACCTTCCCGTTGGCTATCACGGCAGATCCAGCTCCATAGTAGTCGACGGCACACCCATCCGCCGCCCTATGGGACAAACCAAAGCTGATGATTCAGACACACCAACATTCGGCCCCTGCAGACTGCTCGACTTCGAACTAGAAATGGGATTATTCCTCGGCCAAGGAAACAAACTAGGCACCAGAATCCCTATCAATGAAGCCAAAGAAAAACTCTTCGGTATGGTCATCCTTAACGACTGGAGCGCACGCGATATCCAAAAATGGGAATACATACCACTCGGACCATTCCTTGCCAAAAACTTCGCCAGCACCATATCCCCATGGGTCGTACCCATGGACGCCCTCGAACCATTTCTAACAGAAGCACCAAAACAAGAAAAAGAAGTCCTAGAATACCTTAATCACGACAGACAAACCTATGACATCAAACTCGAGGTAACACTGAACAACCACACCATCGCTCGGTCAAACTTCAAATACCTCTACTGGACTCCAGAACAATTCGTTGCTCACCACAGCGTTACAGGCTGCAACATAAACCCAGGAGACCTAATGGGCTCAGGCACCATCAGTGGCCCCACACCAGACAGCTACGGCAGTATGTTAGAACTCTGCTGGAAAGGAACCAAACCCTTAACGCTGCCTGATGGAACAGAACGCAAATTCCTCCAAGATGGAGACGTCGTTAACATGCACGCCTTCTGCCAAGGTGATGGCTTCCGCATTGGCTTTGGAAACTGCTCTGCTGAAATATTACCAGCATGCTAACTCATAACACTATCGAGAACCAAAAATACTAGTCCCCACCCTAACATAAGTCGCACCCTCCTGGATCGCTGTCTCAAAGTCACCACTCATCCCCATACTCAAATGAGGCAGCGAGACATCATATTCCTTCTCTAACAAATCCCTTAATTGCGCAACCTTTCTAAACCAAACCCTCGCATCCTCAGACTCAATAACAGCCGGAGGAATACACATAAGCCCCACAATATTAACGTGACTCAAATCTAACAAATCACCAAAACTTAACCTCAGCTCCTCCACATTAAAACCACCCTTACTTACCTCCTCACCTATATTAACTTGAAGTAAAACAGAGGGCTTCAAACCCATATCAGCCGCCACATTATTCGTATACCTCGCCAGCTTTAAAGAATCTATACTGTGGATCACATGAAAAAGCCCTAATACCTTTCGCACCTTATTTCGCTGTAATCCTCCTATATAATGCCATTCCAGCTCATCAGATAAAACAGGTATTTTATCCTGCCCCTCCTGTAACTTATTCTCTCCAAAAACAAGCTGCCCAGCATCTACCGCCTGCTGCACATCCTCCGCCGTCTTAGTCTTACTAACAGCAATAAGCACCACCTCACTCTCACTCCTACCAGCCTTTTCACAAGCTGCAGAAATACGATTCAAAATCCCACGTAACCGAACATCAATACTCATAATTTCATCCTCTCAACCAATTCGCTACTTCCTTAGCATAATAACTCAATATAACATCAGCTCCGGCTCTCTTTATCGCCGTCAAGCTCTCCATAACTATTGCCTTCTCATCAAGCCACCCCGCTGCCGAGGCACTCTTTATCATAAGATACTCCCCACTCACCTGATAAGCAGCCACAGGCAAAGTCGTCGCCTCCTTCACCTTCACAATCAAATCTAAATACGCCCCAGCAGGCTTCACCATAACCATGTCAGCACCCTCCTCTTCATCTAATATAGTCTCCCTAACAGACTCACGAATATTCGCATAGTCCATCTGATAGGTCTTCTTATCACCAGCCTTAGGTGCAGAATCCAAAGCCCCACGGAATGGCCCATAATATGCAGATGCAAACTTCACAGTATAAGACAAAATACTAACATCCACATATCCAGCCTCATCCAGCCCATCACGTATCGCACCCACCCTTCCATCCATCATGTCACTAGGTGATACGATATCAGCTCCAGCCTTAGCATGACAGAGCGCCTGCTTCACCAAAACTGCAACAGACTCATCATTCAAAATCTCACCATCCACAACCAATCCGTCATGACCATCAGAATTATAAGGATCAAGCGCCACATCAGTAACTACTACCAACTCAGGCAATGCCTCCTTAAGCGCCTTAATTACCCTAGGTATCAACCCATCATCATTCCAACACTCATCAGCCGTCTCACTCTTCAAAGCATCATCCACTGCAGGAAATATAACCACTGCTGGCACCCCCAGAGAATACGCTTCACCCGCCTCCTTAACCAAACCCTCAATAGACCAACGCTTACATCCAGGCATAGCCTCAATAGGATCATCAGTTTCACCCTCATGAACAAATAAAGGGTATATAAAATCACTAGCACTAAGAGCTGTTTCTCTTACTAAATTCCTAACCCCCGCTGACTTCCTATTTCGCCTTGGTCTCTGATGCATGCACCATATCTAAATTGAAGTTCCAAATATGTATAGCATTTTATACCTCATGAAGAACTCGCATATTTCCCAACACAGGCACCCTTAAGCTTGCCCTATGCAACACTCAATGAGATAGTAACCTGAATCCCATACATATTATGCCCGACCACATCATAGCAGTCCTCTCAGCCACAGCCCCCGTATTCCTCATACTCATATTAGGTGTATGCTTACGCAAAACAAATACCATCGAAAGCTCGGTAGATTCAGGCATAGCAAAGCTCTTCCTAAACCTCCTCCTCCCCTGCTTCATCATGCACAACATCCTAGGCAGCCAAGTAGCATCAGACCTACCTAAAGCTGCCACACTCACGGCAATCGGTGCTGGCGTAATCGGCATATCCATCATGATCACCTACGCCCTATCAAGCCTCCTAGGAATGAGTGAGGGCACAGGACGGCGCTCATTCACCGTCGCCACAGCCCTGCAGAACTACGGCTTCATGCCCATCCCCCTGCTCATGTCACTCTATGCAGACACTGAACTTCTCGCCACCATGTTCCTGTTCAATCTCGGCGTAGAATTAGCCATCTTCAGCATAGGAATCATGATCTTCACTGGCAAACTCTCATTCAAACCAAAAGACATACTCAAAGCTCCAGTTGTAGCAGTGCTCCTAGGTATACTTCTCAATGTCACCAACCTAAACACCAGCATCCCCACCGCCTTGCTAACGAGCATCGACTGGATAGGCCAAACCGCCATCCCCCTCTCTCTCATCGCAATAGGAATGACCATCGGAGAACTCATGCCTGAAACCAAATACAGCATCAAAGTCAGCTGCTCAGCCATCATCATCCGACTCATCATCCTCCCCACACTCATCATCGCCACAGCCTATTTCTTAATTCCAGACCCTAGCATTCGTAAAATACTCCTAGTCCAGTCCGCCATGCCAGCAGCCCTATTCCCCATTGTTCTAGCCAGACACTACGGAGGAAAACCATCCATCGTTGCTGAAGTCGCCATAAGCACCAGCATCATGAGCTTCCTCACCATGCCTCTAGTCATCGTACTGGGAAGCCAACTACTCGGCGTCTAATACCGTTTTACTACATCTAGTGGCCTTTAATTCACTAAACAGACTCATGCAAACTCCAACCATCACTCCCATCTTTAACCTCCCAGCCCAGTGACTTCAGCTCATCTCTAAGCTCGTCACTCTTGGCCCATTCTTTATCTAACCTAGCTTGCCATCGTTGCTCAGCCATTACCCGAATCTCCTCCGGAACTTCCACCTCTAACTCCTCCTCAACTACCGGAAGAACAATCCCCATAGCCTGCAGCATAAAATGCAACCCCCGCCACTGCACCAGCGCATCATCAGCATTCTGAGCACGCTTCAAAGCCCCAAACATAGCACCAATCGCCCGCTGCGTATTCATATCTTCATTCAATCCTAACCAAGCCTCTTCAAAAAGCCCCTTATCTTCCAAACCAATTAGCTCCTCATACACAGGAGCCTCATCCACCCCAGCTTTCTCAGCCAGAATACGCTCAGCCTTAAGTATCTTCCCCAGAGCCTCACGCGCCGCATGCAAACCATCTATCGTAAAATTCATCTGCTTTCGATAATGCGCTCCGATCAAAGCATACCGAACCTCAGTCGCCGTGTGACCCTTCTCAAGTAAATCCTCAAGCCTATAAAAATTCCCCTTACTCTTAGCCATCTTAGAGCCATCCACCAGAAGATGAGTCACATGAAACCAATGCGCCGCAAAATCACCTTCAGTCGAACACTTACTCTGCGCTATCTCATTCTCATGATGAGGAAACACCAGATCCTCACCACCAGAGTGAAGATCAAAGCTCTCCCCCAAATGCTCCAGTATCATCGCTGAACACTCAATGTGCCAACCAGGACGCCCCTCACCCCACGGACTCTGCCAGAAATTATCCCCATCCTCATCTCGCCTACCCTTCCACAGCACAAAATCAGCCACACTATCCTTCTCATACTCATCCGCATTATTCGCCCTAGCATTTTGTGTAATCCCCAGATCCAACTCACGCTTATCCAAATGAGAAAGCGCACCATACTCCGGATACGAGGAAATCTTAAAATAAACAGATCCATCATCAGCTGCATAAGCATGCCCCCTCTTGATCAGCTCCTCTATCATCACTATCTGCTGCGGAATATGCTCCACAGCTCCAGGCTCAACATCCGGCTCAAGGCAGTTCAATGCAGCACAATCAACATGAAACTTCTCAGTCCATATCCTTGTAAACTCATCAAGACTCTGCCCCACAGCCTGTGAGTCCCGAATCGTCTTATCATCCACATCCGTTATATTCCTCACGTGCTTCGTCCTCATCCCGCCCAGCTCCAAACTACGACGAAAGACATCCTGAACCACGAAAGTCCGAAAATTCCCAATATGCGCAGGCCCATAAACCGTAGGTCCACAGCAATAAAACCTAAAAGTATCTTGATCAATAGGCTTCAGCTCTTGAATCTCTCTAGTTAGGGTATCATAAAGGCGCATAAGCTCTATCTAAACACAATCGCCGAGAATTCAACCCTAAATCAGCCCTGCCGTTTTGAAATGCATCTTCGCCACTTTCGTCAACATAGCCTCCCCATGCATCGTCTTCATCTCCCTTGCCGCCAATACAACATTCTCACCCGCACCCAATGGTAACTCCACACCTCCCGCCTCACCCGCTCGCTCTATCCAGCTTACAAAAGCCTCCCTCGCCAAAATAGACGCAGCCGCCACCGCCACATCACTCTCACCCTTCGTCCGCTGATTCAGCTCAATATGCTGCGCTGAAGCCTCCCTACTAAGCATCCCCTCCAGCAGCTCCTTCCTAGCAAACTGATCGCTCAACGCACTCGGACAACTCGGAACCTTCTCCGCCAAGCTCCCTATCACACGTGCATGCCCCCACGCTAATAACCGATTCAAATTCCCAAACTTCACATAAAGGCCATTATAAGTCTCCGGCTTCAGAGAAATCACCTCCCAGCGCACACCCTTCACACCCCTCACTATATCAGCCAACTTCTTAATCCTAGCAGCACTCGATATCCTCTTACTATCCATGATCCCCTTTTCCAAAAGCTCACGAGAAATCTCCCTATCCACATAAACCCCTGCTATAACCAAAGGCCCAAAAAAATCTCCCTTCCCACTCTCATCAACTCCAAAATGCGGCTCAAACATCTCAGGCATCAACACCTCCTCATTCCCTAACCGCGCCTCACCAATAATCTCTGGCTCCAATACAAACCTAACAAAATCCTCAGTCCCCTTCCCTTGAACCAAGACCTTAGGACCCTTCTCATAAACAGTCACATTCACCACCCCAGAAGAATCCTTCTTCTTAGCATGCCAAATCGCCCACTGCTTCTCTCCAAACTCAAACCCACGCTCCTCACAAATCCCCCTTAACTTAGGAATATCCCCCACCTTAATCTCCGCAGTATACGTATTCTTACCCATAACTCATCCTAAATACTCTTCCCTTATCTTCAAAGTCATAACCCCAGGAACAACCTCAAACTCCAAATCCCCAATACATGATACAGCTTGCACACCTATCAACGTATTCGTCAGAAAAACCTCATCAGCATCTAACAAAAACGCCAGCGAAACCAACCCCTCATGAACAATGACACCTATCCTACGTGCAGCCTCCATCACCAACTCCCGTGTCACACCCGGCAAACAACCACTCCCCAAATCAGGCGTATACAAAACTCCACCCTTCACAACAAATACATTCGCCGTCGCACACTCAGCCACATCCCCCTCAGAATTTAAAAATACAACCTCGTCAAAACCTGCCTCCCGTCCCGCACTCAATGCCATTACATTCTCAGCATAAGACCCACACTTCACACCCACCAATGGACTGCGCTCATTCCTCACATAATCACTCAACATCACACTACAAACCTCCCCCCTAACAGGCGCCTCCTCAGCCTCTATCAAATAAAAATCACAAATCACCGTCACCCTAACCTTCACTCTCCCCTCATCCAGCCCATTAGCCAATAACAAATCCCCTACACGCTCTAACAAATCCCCATCCCTCAATCCCTCCCCCTCGCGGATACCCATCCTATCAACTCCCGCCCACAACCTATCCATATGCAATCCCCAACCCCTCACCTCACCATCAACTGCTAACATAGTCTCAAAAACACTCAAACCAAGCTGAACATCCTTATTCCCTAATGAAACCAACGCAGCACCCTCAGCCACCAACTCCCCATTAAATATAACCTTTCTCATAGCCTCTATAACCTAATCTAACAAATCACTAAATCCACAAAATAACTTAGACCGCTCCGGCGGCAAATCCGCCAACAACGCATCACTATCCATAAACGCATCACATACCCCAAAAAACTCCGCCTCAGTCCGCACCCTCCTTATCCTCTGCTCAAACTCAGCATCTATCCCCTGGGCTATATAAATCATATACTTCTTCATCTTATTCACATAATTCTGCTCATGATACACCGCCCACTCCTTCGCCAACTCATCAAATAACATCTGCACATAACCCCTCAGATCACGCCGCGTAGGAACCATCACCTCATCCCCAGCATAACTCTGCCTCAACTGCTCAAATATCCACGGACTCCGTATCGCCCCCCTCCCTATCATCAGCCCCGCAGCTCCCGTCTTCTCATGATACGCTCGCCCAGTCGCCACATTCACCACATTCCCATTCGCTATCACAGGACATGCCATCCGCTCCACCGCCATCTTAACATACTCATCCCTAACCGGCGTCTGATACTTATCCCGCACAGTCCTCCCATGGATAGCCAAAGCATCTATCTCATGCTTCGCAAACACATCCAAAATAGCCTCAAACTCCCCAGCATCCTCATACCCTATCCGCGTCTTCACCGTAAACTCCTTACCCCTAGCACTACAAACCTCACGTAAAACCCCCAATATCTTATCAACATGAGATAAATTCCTCAACAACCCACCTCCAGCATCCTTCCTACAAACCGTAGGCGAAGGACAACCCAGATTAATATCCATCCCAGCTATCTCATAATCCAACAAAAACTTCGCAGTCCTCACCAAACTACCAATATCAACACCTATCATCTGAGCAAATACAGGCTTACCCGTCTCATTACCCGTAATCGATCGCAATATCTTCTTCTCAGGACTACTATCCCTATGAACCCTAAAATACTCAGTGATAAAATAATCAGGCCCACCACCATACGCACTCATCACCCTCATAAAAGCCAAGTCCGTTACATCCTGCATCGGGGCCAACGCCATTACAGGCCTCCCATCGAACTCCTTACCAAGACTCTCAAACATATAAACAATCAACTAAACCAAAACCCGAAAGAACAGCAAAAAAAGAAATCTCCACCACACACAACATTCATAAACAGCAACTCCAATCAACTAAAACATCCTCATAACCACTACAAACCCACTACAAAATACAAACATAAACAATTGATGATTCAGAACTAAATGCTAACATACAACCAACAATCCAAGCGTCTCATATGCTCAAACTCAAACTCATAGCCCTCCCCAGCCACCTCATCACACTTACTATCATCATTCTCCCATCCTGCATATGGATGAAACCGGTAGACGAACGCATATCAGAAGCCAGAAACCAAGTTGCCGATAAATACATCAAACAAATTCGACTTCACCAAGAAGGCGGATCAAGAGGCAAACTAAACATCACATGGCAGCAAGGTCTCGAAAAAATGTACCTCTCTAATCCAGATCTCATCAGAGCAGACCACAGAATCCTAGATGCTCAATACCAACAAAAACAAGTCTGGAGAAACATGATCCCAGGACTAACCGTAGGAGTCAGTAACTCCACCCTCATAAAAAATGTAGATGACATCCTCTCTAACTCTAGCTTCAGAATCAACAGCTTCATATCACTTGGTAACCTCCTCAAACTACCCACCACCATCTACACCAATAAACTAACCTACATCGGATCCGCACTCCAGGCAGAAAACACCATGCGCCAGCAAGTTATCGCACTATACAGACTCTTCCAAGAACAACGCCTCCACAGAATAGAAAAAAAAGCACTCGACCTAGAAGCACAACTCATAAAATCCATCTCAAACACCGACGACTCAGAAATCGTCGAAATGAAACTCAAACACAAAAACGCATACGAAAAATGGGAAGAAAACATCGCAAAATGGAAAATAAAAGTAGGTGACTTCTTCATGGCTGGATACGAAGACATCTACCTCAACCCAAAAAACATCCCAGACATCATATACAATCCAGACTCCCTAGACTTCTCAGACACAAACCGCTGGGGACTACTTCAGCTCAACCTACTAGCACTCGAAACCATTGCAGACGACGGCCGCATCCTCAACACCTACCTCAGATACCTTCCCACCGCCAACCTATCCGTCACAGCACCTCCACTATACAGCAACACATCCGGCCAAAGCTTTGACCCAGCTAACACCAGACTCAACCCCTCACTCAACTGGAGCCTAGACACCAGAGGATACATCGGCAAACAACTAGACAGAATCAAACGAGAAGAACCACTCAAGCAATGGAGAAAAGACAAAAGAACCAGAGAAGAAGTCAAAAAACTCTTTGACGGAAAAAGACTACTCATCGAAAGCAGAAAAGAGCGCAATAAACTCAAAGCAGCCATGGAAGTCTACAAAACCGCTGTCAGATCAGGACTCGTCAAAGACCCAGAAAAAGCAGTCCAAACCATGCGCAAACTTAAAGAAAAAGAAGTCCGCCTCATGGCCAAAGAAATAGAAATCTCATCCGCATTCTGGCTCATAGACGAGAACCGCTGGCGTCCCATCACTAAACGCTGGCTTCAAACCCGTAAACAAAGAACCGCTAACAGAAAACAACACGCAGCCAGCAAAAAACTCAAATTCAGCACACAACTTAAAAAATGGGTAGGTAAAAAAGAATAATCACACCTCACTCAAAACCCAGCATCCTCACCACATGCTCTATAATCACTCTGAGCACCAGCGTTCCATAAATAACAAAAAACCAAAGAACTCCTAAAACAACCAATCCGAAGAAGCCTCTGCTATAAACAGCAACAGACAATTCAAAGAAGCTGAAGAAACTATAAACAATATAGCAAACAACCATCTATATTCATTGAAAAAAGCCTATAGCCCGTATGAATAATTCTCCCAGATTACTCACACCTCCACGTAGATCAACACCAGAGAATCGCGACCACCAATACCTCCCCAAACCAACAAACCCTTGAAAATTATCCCATCAAGTGTCACAATATCAACGCATCCCAAACAAGCACCAAACAAACAACCCGCGTCGTAACACCACCCAAGCTACCACTGAGCATCAACAACTTACCAGCCAACCCTAAAAAACAAATGAAAAGAAACACAATCATTCTCATTTCATCGACCATACTCCCACTAAGCCTCAGCCAATGTGATAAACAAGCACCACCCCTCGCTCCAGTAATCTCAGACCCTAAACCCATCACATGGGACTGGAACAAATACGCCCTAGCAAGTGAAATGCACCTCAGCTCCATCCCTGTTAATATCCAGCCTAAAGAAAGCTACAACATGCAGAGCGAAGGCGCAGGCATCCTTACATTCAGTGTCGACAAAAAAAATACCTCCGTCAAAAAAAACCAACTCATCGCAAGAATGGACGTCGAAAACATCGGCGAACAACAAACCAGACTAAACATCGAAATAGAAAAAACAAAAATCTCTACACTCAAACAAGACAGCCTCGAAATCCCAGAAAAAAAACGTCAAGCTAAAGAAGACCTACAAGAAGCAAGAAGGAAAGTGAAAATCCTTAAACTCATGCTCGAAAACCCAGCCACTAAAGAATACTCCATAGAATTATTCGGAGGACAAATCGGTGACATCGACCAAAAAGCACTCGCCGAAGCACAAGAAAAACTAAGCCTCGCTGAAAAAAAATTCGCTTTCGCTAAAACTTTTGAAGAAAAAATCATCCAAGGCGATCGAATAATCCAAGAAATGGAAACCAAAAAAAACAAACGAAACCTCCAACAAGCAAAAGACCGCTCACTATACAAAGCACCATTCGATGGTGAACTAAGACTAGAAGTCAACTTCATCGAAGGACAAAAAGAATACACTGTCGCCCCAAGAGAAATCATCGCCACACTCAATAACTACGACGAAATACACGCTCACCTCAAAGTAGCTAACTCATCATGGATCAGCCTAGAACCTAAAAGGTTATACATACAGCTAAACGACAAAAATAACACCCTATTAGAATTCCACGACGACCGTATAGAAAGAGACAAAAGAACCCAACGAGAAGAACGTAAATACATATTCTCAGTCCCCCTTAAAGACAACAATCAACTAAAACGCCTCACAGGAACCGAAATAAAATCAACCCTCATCTACAGACTACCAGAACAATGCTACATCATCCCTAAATACGACATCTCACTCTACGCACTCGGCAAGACAGACTCACTAGACTGGCATAACGTAGTAAAAACACTCTGGCCAAACGCAAAACTACACGGAGTAGGTCACAAGCACCTCGCCATCAAATACTAACATGCTATCATGCTCTAACATCTACTACCGCTACGCCAGAAGAAACCCCTGGATACTAGAAGACTTCTCTCACGAGTTCTCACCCGGAATCCACCTCATCAAAGGTTTCTCAGGATGCGGAAAATCCACCCTCCTCAGAGTCATCGGCGGATACCTCAAGCAACAAAAAGGTAAAATAAACATCCAAGGATACCGCTCTAACAACACCAAATTCAAAAGAAAAGACCTAGGATTCGTATTCCAACAACTCAACCTCCTCCCCCTCGCCTCCATCAAAAGGAACCTAAACCTCGCTGCAGCTCTCGCAGGCATCCCTAACAAACAAAGATCCGCAAACATCAACAAATACCTCACTCTACTCGGACTCGCTGAATTTAAAAAAAGATTACCTAAATCAATGTCTGGCGGACAACAACAACGCGCCAGCATCGCACGCGCACTCATCAAAGAACCAAAAATCCTCCTCCTAGACGAACCCACATCTGGACTAGACGACCTCAACACAGAAGTCATCATCAACGTCCTCAAAGAATTCATCAGCGATGGCAACCGAACTGTCATCATCTGCACACACGACTCAAGACTTGATAAAGTAGCACATGATATCCTGGATTTTAACCGCTTCCTACCTATGGAAGGACACCTGGAAGCGCTGGCTGGAACAGCCGGGTAGCATCCTAGCAAGATCGGTAGTCACCATCATCATGGTCTGCCTATCCATACTCCTGCTCGTCGGATTCCGCATGCAGATAGAACGGCTACGTACAGAAATATCCAGCTTCGGACTAGACAACCTACTCGTCATAGAAACCATCACACCACAAGACATCTCAGCAGGCATGTCCTCAGACAGATTCCGTAGCCTCCGTAAACACGGACAACTCTTCACCGCCAGAAAAATGCTCGCCTACGCCAAAGGCAGCAATGGCAAAAACGCCGCAGTCATCGGCTACTCAGACGCAGACATCAGAGGACTACTCCCATACCTCAAATTCGGCCACTCCACCTTCGTCCTATCTAACAAAATACCCCAAGGCATCGCCATCGACTACAACATAGGCAACACTAGCGTCACCGCAGTCTCTCTAAAACCAGAAGAAAAACTCCTCCAACTCATCCAGACAGACACCCTATTCATACCTCTAGAAAGACTAGCAGATATAGAAAAACGCGGCTACTCCATGATCTACTACCTACAGAAAAACCCCAAATCACCAAACATAGAAAACATCATCAGCGCTATCCAACGAGTCTCCAGAGCAGACGGCAACGGAAAAATAGACATCAAAAGCGCCGCAGCCATCAAGAAAAAACTAGACCGCCTAGAAGCACAACAAAGCTCCATGAAACTCTGGCTCGCCATCATACTCGGCAGCGCACTCTCACTCATCTACGGCGTCCTCTCCATACTCGAATTCCGCCAAAGCATGTACATCGCCGCACTACTAAAAAGCTTCGGTGTCTCAAGCATCCTACTAGGTCTCAGATCCATTCTAGAAAACCTCCTCATCGTGAACGCTGTAACCATCGGCATCATCTACACACTCTCAAAATATCACGGCACCATCTTCGCAGCACTCAAAGTAAAAACAGGCGCAGACATTCACTCACTCTACTGGGGCCCAGAAACCATCTGGACCATCGCCGCCGCTAACATCGGCGTCCTCATCAGCTCCATCCCCGTATTCCTAGCCCTCAGAAAACAAGTCGGTAACATTCTAGACTAAAAACCCATAACACAAGAAAATGAAAACCAAAATCAAACTAATCACCACAGCATTAGCTCTCAGCATCATTACAAATACATCCCATGCCCTACCAGCTACATACGCCAAAAAATCCAATAAAAGAGTCCCCATAATCAAAAAATCCAGCTCACTACCCATACACACCCCTTGGAACCTCAAAAAACTCAGCAAACCACCAAAATACAAATGGACCGAAGGAACCGAAGTCAAATCACTCCTCTACACAGGAGAAAAATACAAAGGTAAACCCACCAGCGTCTTCGCCTACTACGCCACACCAGGAACCCTTGCCGGAGACCCATCAAAAGATAAAAACCTACCAGCCATAGTCCTCGTCCACGGAGGCGGCGGTAAAGCATTCGAGCCCTGGGCCAAACTCTGGGCATCCAGAGGATACGCAGCCATCGCCATGGACCTCAGCGGCCACGGATTCAAAAAACGCCGACTCACAGACGGCGGACCAAGACAAAGAGACAAAGACAAATTCGCAACCGGAATCGACACCAAAGACACCTGGACCTACCACGCCGTCGCAAACGTCATCCTCGCCCACTCACTCATCTCAAGCTTCCCAGAAGTCGACAGCAAAAACACCGCACTCACTGGTATAAGCTGGGGCGGATACCTCACCTGCATCGTCGCCGGACTTGATAACCGCTTCAAAGCCGCCGCCCCCATCTACGGCTGCGGATTCCTCCACGAAAACAGCTACTGGACCAAAGCCATCGCCAACCTACCCGCCAAAGAAAACAAAAAATGGATCAAATTCTGGGACCCATCAACCTACGTTGGAAGCGCCACCATGCCCATGCTATTCGCCAACGGAGGAACAGACTTCGCATACCCACCAGACAGCTTCGCTAAAACATACAACCTCGTCAGATCCACCAAAAACCTCCACTTCGTCCCAGACTTCAGACACGGTCACTTCTTCGATAAACCAAAATCCCTAGAAATCTTCATCAACCACCACCTAAAAGCAGGAACCAACCTAGCGGACATAGAAAAAATCACACAGAAAAACGGCAAACTCACCGCCTCTGTGAAAACCACCACAGAACTTACAGCAGCAGCACTCCACTACTCCACAGAAAACCTAAAAGGAGACAGCAGAAAACGCAAATGGATCACCATAGACGGAACCATCAAAAATAACACCATCACCACTGACCTACCACCTAAAAACGCCACAGTCTACTTCCTAACAACCACAGACAACCGCCAAACCACAGTCACCAGCGACCTCGTCTTCCCAAGTAAATAAAATCAGATAAAACCCACCAAACAGCCAGACCCTATTCGCCATCCTAGATCACAAAGTCAACTACTTTGAACGCAGTCAAATGTCAGCCCTAATAGAGCTTGAAGCCTGGAAAGATAACAATGAAGCCTAACAAAACAAACACACTACCTCCCACTCCCACACCACACTAACCCAAAAAAACACCGTCCCCCGTCCCACCTCTACCGCCCCCCTTTCTCCTTCCTCTCCTTTCTCTCCTCAAGCAGCTTTATCAAAACAACAGAAGGAATAGCATAAGTCCGGCTCCGACTCGCTCGTGATAGATTCACTCCCACACACCTACCCTCCATATCATACACACCCCCTCCACACTCCTCAGGCAATATAGGCACATCGTGCTGAAAAACCATAGCAAACCCCGAGGTCTTCTTTGAAACCACTCCAAGATAAGGCTTCATATCCGGCACCCTTAAAAAAGGATCTTTCCTCACCCTCTCATCCAACACCACGCTAAATCTCATCTTCTCCCCATCCCTAATAACACTTAAACCAACCTTCTCTTCCTTTGACTTCCCCCGCAAAACACCTAAAAAAATCAACAAATGATCCGCCTTTTTTCCATCAATACTAACTACATGATCACCCGTCTGTAAACCAGCTCTCGCTGCAGGACCTTCCTTACCTACTAGAGATAACAATATGGCCTCTTTCGCCGTTCTCGTGCGTGAACCGAAATACCCTACTTTCTCCAGCGATCTCGACTCCACACCCACCACACCCAAACCTCGCAGAACCCCATCACCACCAAGCGATGTCACCAAGCGCCCTAATGGAAGCCTCTTAGAATAAAAATCAACCGGCTTTATTGCGCACCCCTTAGCATCAAAACTAAGCACAGCCAAATCATACCTAGGAAACCGTTTAATAACCTTCGCCTCTCTAACCTCGTTACCCACTCTGACCTTCGCTTTAGAACCTGCAATCGCGCTCCCACTCGTTAATACCTTGCCCCCATGTGTTAACACTACCCCACTAGCCAACCTCTTCCCCTCCAATGAAAGAACCTCTACCTCACCACTCCTAACCCTCTCTATAAGTGGATTTAAAACTCTTGCTAAACTAGCTTTCTCCCTCTGAATCAAACTCATATTTGCCCCCGCAAAGGAAGGAATCTCACCACCCTTACCCAAAGCACCCCTCAGGGCCTCAAGACCATCTCCACCCCCAGAAAGCCTTACCCAATTCCTTAAAAAATACTCCACAGGCAAATGGATATTCCTATCCAAACCAAGTCCCCTTCGCAAATGGATACCCACAACCTCCCCAGCTAAATTAAACAACGGCCCGCCTGAATCACCCATCCCCATAGCTGCATCAGTTCGCAAATCACCCCTTTTTGCAAGCAACCTGCCCAACCTAACAGGAGCCTTTCTAGCAGGATCATAACCACCAGTATTCCCCATCCCTATAACCCAATCAAACCTCCCCATAAGCTCACTCCTACCTACTTTCGCAAACGCATAATCACCCCCACCTTGAACCTTCAGAATAGCAGCATCACGCCGCTTATCCATCCCCAATATGCTCGCCATCCTTCGGCTACCATCCGCAAATATCACTATAACACCATCCTTCATCGGCTCCACAACATGCTCAGCTGTCAAAATAAATCCATCACTACTAACAACCACACCACTTCCATAACCGGCCCCCCCCTTCTGCAGCAATGACACCGTTGCCTGCTGAAGCTCAGGCGCCATAGCCTCTATAACTCCCGGACTACCCACCAGCTTCTCTATGCTCTCTCCATAAGCATAAGCCATACTCGCCAACATCCACAATATACAATAAACTCTCATCTCGCAGAAACCCTATGATAACGTAAGCACCACAGTCAACGTTACTTCTCACCAACAAACAAACCACAAACAAAAACACCATAACCATCACGGAAGAAAAGCATCCCATAGATCATTAAAAGAAGCTATTAGTTGATAGTTAGTCATGCAGAAGCGTGACTTTGACAAATAGATACCAACTATCAACCATCAATAAAAATTAACTTAAGAGACGCATTAGCTCAAGTATCAACGCAAGCAAACATCACTCCAATAATTTGCACAGCAAAAACACACACAACCACAGCCCATCAATCTAATCCCACGTAAACATTCAAATTTATAGCTTATACAATACAAATTCAACCACATACAGAACTCCTAAAATCATAAGTAAATACTTTAAAAAACTCAACACACAATCCACTAAACCAAAATCACCTCCACCCACCTCACCTAACATCTCCACATCTCCAGAGCCACAAGTATCATCACCTCTCACTCCAACTTCGAGCTCACCCTCTGACCCATCATGCTCTATCGAGCCAACAACCCCACCAATCTCAACCATCTCCCCAGCTTCAAGATCTATACGCAAATATCCACTATACTCAGCCTCCATATCTTGCGCTACCTTATCTGTCTCTATCGTAAGAATCAACTCTCCACGTTTTACTAAAGTCAAATCCTCAACATGCCACCTAGCTAACCTACAACTCTTAACTAATTCACCAGCAGAGGGTATCACTATATTTGAGCGCATTATATAGATCTTACACTCCCCTTAAAAGCCTCTCAACAAAAAAAATAGCCAATACAATACTACCAAGTATTCCTACAATTAAACCAAAAATAGCACGACCCAGTCCCCGCTTCGGCTTTTCGCTACGCTTACTCTTTTTGATTTCAAGAATCGCAATAATAGATACTATCAAAGCGAGCGGTGCAGGGATAACCACAAGACCAAAAAGCCCCAAGTAGCCAGCAGCAATAGCCCACCCAGAACGACCTACTGGGAGCAAAAAGCGCATCCCTGCATCATCCCCCATAGACTTAGGTCCCTGCGGTGAAACAACTTGATTATTTTGGTTAGATTCCGGTGATTGATAAGGATTATTCATAAATTTAAATTAAGGTCGGAAACCCAGCAGTAAACAAATCTACATTAATCAATAACAATAAAAACTTAAAAAAACACCAGCTCAATAGTTCCTAACCTAAATACAATCAAAGACAAACCTACTCAGCCTTCTCTTTCATATCCTTCGTCTTCAATATAGCCTCAGCCATCTGCTGTGTCTGCTCTATATTATGCTGTGGATGCGGAGGCATTGGCTGATCTCCCCAAACTCCATGTCCACCACTTATAATCTTCCGCGCCAAATACTCCGCAGCATCCTTCCTCGCACTATACTTCTTAGCCACTTCAAAATAACTCGGCCCAATAGACTTCTTATTACTCATATGACACGCAAGACACGATGACTCAGATATCATCTTCGTCCCAGGCGCCCCAGCTGGCAAACCTGCTATCCTCGGGTCCAGCTTCTTAGTATCTATCGCCACCGCCTTCTTCGAATATCTAATACGCTTCAATGTCCCGTTCTTATTATCATACCAACCAGAACCATACTCAAGAACGTAAAGATCTCCATCCGGACTAAACTCTATATCAAAAGGATGAGCAAAACGATGCTTCTTGAAAATCGGCTCCTCCCAGAGCTTATTCCCCTTATCGTCTAACTTAATGATCATAAATCTCCCATTATTCCAATCGTAAGTGAACATCGATGAATCCATACTCTCAGGAAACGCATTCTTAGACTTCGAAAAAGCAGAAGAATAATACACCGGCCCCACACAAGTACATGAATGCCTCATCGTCTTAAAAGCCGGCTGTGCTGGAGGCAGCTGCTCCAAACCAGTATTATTTACAGAAAAATTCATCGGCTTCAGCGGATCAAACACCTTACCTAACGCCTTAGTCTTAAAATCATAATCCGCATATGCCTCATTTGCACCAGAAAAATAAGGCCATCCATAATTACCAGCTTTCTTAGCCTGGTTAATCTCATCATAACCACTCGGCCCACGCTCAGTCTTCTTAGAAGCATCCGGACCCACCTGAGCCCAATACAAAATATTCAACTTAGAATCCACAGTGAATCGATACGGATTCCTGCACCCCATCACATAAATCTCAGGCTTAGTCTTAGCCATCCCCTTAGGAAATAAATTACCCTCAGGTATTTCATATCCACCATCATCAGTAGGCTTTATCCTAATTATCTTCCCCCTCAAATCATTCGTATTCGCAGATGTCCTCTGTGCATCAGCAAACTTCCTCCCCTCTCTCTCATCAATAGGTGCAAACCCATTCGAAACAAAAGGATTCGTATTATCTCCAGTAGCCAAATAAAGCAACCCATCAGGCCCAAACTCCACAGAACCACCCTCGTGACATATACTATTTCCCCTATCACGCGGAATCTTAAGCATCACCTTCTCATCCTTTAAGCCACTCCCATCAAACGTAAAGCGCACCAACTGGCTGTGACTCATCCCAGCAGGTGAGTAATAAACATAAAGCCATTGATTCTTTGTAAAATCAGGATGGAGAGCTATTCCTAACAAACCCGTCTCATTATCAAACTTACGCGTCTTATCCCTCACAGCCACATCCAGCGCAGCCACCTGAACCGTCTTCTTAGACACAGGATCATAAAGCTTAATCCTCCCCGTCCGCTCAATCATAAAAACCTTACCATCTCCCGTAACAGCAAGCTCCATCGTATCCATTAACCCACTCACAAGAGTTTCAACTTGAAAATTCTCATCAGCAGGCAACCCATGCTCGGATCCAAACAAACTACATCCAAGTAACAAACTAAGCAGTGAAATTTTTAAACGCATCATAAATAGTATCCTACATAAACATTAAAGTGACTCAGGATTACCCAATAGCTCAGCCACACGGCTCAATAACCTACCAGCATCCCCACCATCAATAACCCGATGATCAAAAGTCAGCGCTAATTCAGCCTCAGTAGCTGGAACAAAAGCATTAACCTGATCACTCCACACAGGACGCTTCACCCCAGCACTTATACCAAGAATCAAAGTCTCATTTGGTAACGGAATCGGAGTACCCCATGTTAAACCAAATGTCCCAAAATTAGTCACAGTAGCTATCCCTCCCTTCAGAGACCCCTCTGGTAATCGCCTATTCCTAGCCTGATCCACTAACTCAGAATACTCAGAGTTCAACTCACTCACAGTCTTCGTATCCACCTCCCGTATCACAGGCACCATCACACCATTATCCACCTGAACTGCACAGCCAATATCAAAACTCTTAGGATGAACAATCTTCTCTCCTATCAAATAACCTGCTGATGACGGCGACTCAGATAAAGCAATAGCAAACGCCCTCAAAACATACAACGTAAGACCAGGCTTCGGATTCTGAACACGTCGATGATCCAGCAACTTATCCATAACAAGTGGATGCCCAACCGTAGCCAAAGGCCTAGTCGTAGACCTCCTCATCGCATCAGCAACAGCCAACCTCATTGGAGAAGCCGCTGAAGCCGGCCAATCAGTAATATACTCCAAGAAACCCTCTAAATCTTCTACTGTAACCCTACCTCCACCACCACTACCAGGAATCGCAGATATATCCGCTGCACGTAATCCCAACTCATTCATCCTTGCTCGCATCCTAGGAGAAATATAATGCGCCCCAGACTTACCAGCCGGAACAGGTAAACCCTGAACCGTAGGAGATACATCCTTAGGCTCAAAATACCCTCCATCCTCAGTCTTAAAATGTAAATTAGCCTCTTCATCATCTCCCCCAGCCTTCTCCTGCGTCTCCACAGCCTCACTAACGCCCTCACGAACCGTAGATACACCTGTCCTCTCTATCTCTTCCTCAGTAGCCTCAACCGTTCCCAAAACACTACCAACTGCATAACTCACACCCTCCTCAGCTAGAATCTCTTTCAGAACCCCTCCACACAATGTAGTGACCCCCATAGTAGCCTTGTTAGTCTCTACTTCTATAATTTCCTGATCCACTTCCACTACATCTCCTACAGAGACATTGAAGCGAATAATAGTGGCCTCAGCGATAGATTCACCGAGTTGCGGCATGACGATTGGTATTCTTGGCATGATCTTTAAAACGTATTAAATTTGAAAAAAATTACTTATAAACTAGTAAGCTAAAAGCTCCTTAAGTGCGTGACAAATAGATTCTGGAGTCGGCCTATGCGCCGCCCACAATTTAGGGTGATAAGGTATCGGTGAATCCTTCGCATTCAATCGCATCGGCGGCGCATCAAGCAAATGAAAACCCTCCTTCATTACCCTCGAAACAATCTCAGCAGTTACGCCACCCCACGGGAAAGACTCCCCCACAGCTAGAAGCCTTCCAGTCCGCGCAACTGATGCCACAACCGTATCTGTATCCAATGGCTTTACAGATCGTAAATCCACTACCTCTATCTCCCAGCCTTCACTCTGTAACATCTCAGCCGCTCGCACAGCCTCATGCACCATCGCACTATACGTCACAACAGTAGCATGCTTACCAGGCCGAGTTACCCTAGCCTTACCTATCGGCAACCTAAGACCATCACCCTCATAATCATCACTCTTCAGCCAACGATATAAAAGCTTATGCTCACAATAAATCACAGGATCATCCATCGCCACACCCTCAAGCAGCATATGATACGCATCCGATACAGTCGCTGGCGTCAAAACCACACATCCAGGGTAATGACTATAAATTGCCTCTATACTCTGACTGTGAAACGGCCCAGAACCAGGAGTTCCTCCTGATGGCATCCTCACTGTAATCGGCACAGGAACGCCAGTCCTATAATAATGAGTCGCCGCATTATTCACTATCTGGTTAAAACCCACAGATGAAAAATCAGCAAACTGCATCTCAATAATCGGCCGCATCCCCTCAATAGCTGCTCCTATTGCCATACCTATCATCGCATCCTCACTAATAGGTGCATCCATGACGCGCTCAGGCCACTTATCCTGTAAACCCTTAGTCGCCTTAAAAGCACCACCAAATGCACCAATATCCTGCCCATAAATGAACACGCTCTCATCTGACTCTAACGCCTTATACTGCGCATCCTTGATGGCATCTATGTATGTTACTGACATATAAAAAAATTAAATTAAAACTATAAATACTACCAATTACGAAAACTACCCCGAGACAATGAACTCCAATCCTCACGATAAGGATCCGGAGCATCCTCCTTCTGTGCCTTCGTCACAGCCGCCTGAACCTCACGCTTAGCCTCATTCTCCCACTCAGCTAACTCATCCTCACTCAACCAACCACGCTCAAACAACTGAGCCTTACCCACCTCAATACAATCTCGCCCATAATGACTAGTCCGTATCTCCTCAGGAATATAAGAACCATCATCATGCTCGCCATGACCACCTAATCGCAGTAACTTCGCTACCACCATCTGCGGCCCCTCACCCCTCCTCGCAGCATCCACAGCACCACCTATTACACTTGCACAAGCCAAAGTATCCGTACCATCTACAGAATGACCCACAAGACCATAACCTTTAGCCCTATCTATCAAATCATCACAGGCATACTGCTTACTACTCGGCGTCGAATAAGCAAACTGATTATCAGCCACCACCACTACCACAGGCAGCTTCTCCACAGCCACATAATTCAAACCCTCATGAAATGAACCAGTAGATGTCGCTCCATCACCAATACAAGTCGCACCAACACAACCATCCATCCTACCCTGAATCTGCCTAGCCTTAAGCATCCCACCTAACACTGACAAAGAAGTCCCCAAGTGACTAATCATCGCTATCAAACCCTCCTTCGGTCGACCACGGTGAATATTACCATCCCGCCCCCTCATAGGACCCTTCACAGACCCCAGATAAGTCCTCGTCGCATCAAGCATATCCTCACCAAAAGCAGTCCTCCCAGCCTGGTCTCTTATCAATGGCGCAAAAATATCCTTACCCATCTCTAAACGCCCTCCTATTGAAGCACTCACTGCCTCCTGCCCCTTCCCCAGATAAACTCCACCCACAATCTGGCCAGCCTTATACAGAGAGCTAAACTTAGCCTCTAATAAACGAGCTGTAACCATGGCTCGGTAAACTTTACGCGCGTGTTCTTTTGTAAGATCCATTGTTTCGATTGATGTCAGACTAAAACTAATTATTTAATCAAAATGTTGAGTTAACTTCAGAGCGAATCTACAACTAAAATTCCTGCTTAAGCAAACATTTTCCGAAACTATAAATACACCACTTCATACAAAAAACATTCCATTGCAAATTTTTTGTTGCACTACAAACACATCTTGAAGCATAACAACAACCTAATTATTTCAAACTTCCTTAATAATCCTTCTATGAAACCAACACTTCTAGTTCTCGCCGCAGGCATGGGTAGCCGTTACGGTGGCCTTAAACAAATGGACCCAATGGGACCAAACGGCGAAACCGTACTCGATTATTCCGTCTATGACGCCATCCGTGCCGGCTTCACTCGAGTTGTCTTCATCATCAGAGAAGAATTTGCATCTGACTTCAAAACAAAAATGGGAGACAAATTCGCAGACAAAATAGAAGTCCATTACTGCTACCAAGACCTAAACGACCTACCTAATAACTTCACACTCCCAAATGGAAGAACCAAACCATGGGGAACCTCACACGCCATCCTCGCAGCCAGACACATTATCGACTCCCACTTCGCAGTCATCAATGCTGACGACTTCTACGGCAGAGACTCATTCAAGCAAATCATCTCATACTTCAAAAAAAACGAGAACAACACCAGCGATACAGACAAATACTGCATGGTTGGATACAAACTCAAAAACACACTCTCCGAATTCGGTGACGTAAACCGCGGCATCTGCAAAGAAAATAACAACCTCCTCATCACCGTAGAAGAACACACTCAAATCTTAATCGAAAAAGACGGCATTTGCCGCGGCCAAAACCTCGCCGGCAATAGAGTTGAACTCTCACCCACCGCCATCGCATCCATGAACTTCTGGGGCTTCTCCGGAACACTAATGGGACACCTCGAAGAACACTTCACAGAATTTCTCAAAAATCACGGCACTGAACTCACCTCAGAATGCTACATCCCCACCGTCGTAGACAACCTCCTCACAAATGGCAAAGCTGAATGTAACATACTAGAAACCACCAGCTCATGGTTCGGAGTCACCTACCCGCAAGACAAAGAAGCCTGCGTAAAAAGCATCAAGACCCTCGTAGAGTCTGAGGAATACCCATCAGACCTCTGGAACTGCGCCCACACCTAAAAAACAATAACCCTACACCTCCTCCTCTAAGCCACTCTATAAGTATCTCCATACCGCAGTTCTTTCTGCCGCTCTGCTACGCACCAAGATACCCTTCAGTAATAAACTAGAGGTATACACTAGCTATACTCAGCATAAATACTACTCACCTCATCAGCTATAATAGCCAAACCAGCCTCAACCTTATCAGCAGGCATCGTATAAGTAACACGGATACACTCATCTGCATGCTTCCAGTCAGCACCCTCATCCAAACCAAAGAAAAAATGGTGACCAGACACAACCAACACACCCCTGTCCTTCAACCTAACATAAAGCTCCTGTGAACTAATAGGCAACCCCTCAAACCATAGCCACAAAAACAACGCACCCTCACTCACATGATAACGATAAGGTAAATCAGCAGAAAAATACTCCGCCACCCAGCCCTGAGCATCCAATGACTTCTGCTTATAATAAGGCTTCACTATATCATTACTAATACGCAAAATCTCACCAGACTCAACCAACGGACACATCAATGCCTGACCAATATTATTATTCGCCAAACCAATAATAGCACTCATCGAAGAAACCGCAGCAGCCACCTCCTCGCTCGCCACCACAATACCCGTCCGTGTTCCAGGCAACCCAATCTTAGATAAACTCAACGTCAAAATAACCTGCTCATCCCACAAAGGATTTGCTTCCGCAAAAAAGATATTAGGAAACGGCGCACCATAAGCATTATCAATAATTAAAGGAATATCATGCTCCTTAGCCATATCTGCCAACCTCTCCATCTCACCATCAGTCAATACATTACCCGTTGGATTCGTTGGCCTAGATACACATATAGCAGCTATCTCATCAGTGATCTCTATCGCATCAAAATCTACCCTATACTTAAACTGATGATCCCCTATACGCTCAATAATCGGCCTATACCCAACAAAAAAATCCTCCCCCACAGACTGATTTGCATACCCTATATACTCAGGAACTATCGGCAATAAAACCTTCTTCCTCACACCATCCTCACCCGGCATACGCCCAGCCAATGCATTAAACAAAAAGAAAAATGCCGTCTGACCACCACTAGTAATAGCTATATTCTTCTCCGTAACCTCCCACCCAAAATGCTCCCTAAGCATCTGCGCAGTCGCCCTCAAAAAAGCAGGTGACCCGCAAGGTGGATCATAATTCCCTAAAACAGCCTCCATACTACCCTGCCCATTCACAGGAACAGACATTATCTCCTCCATACGCTTTCGCCATATCTCATCAACCTCAGGAATATGCGCAGGCTGTCCACCTCCCAGCATAATGATATCATCACCACCCTCAGCAAGAGCATTTCCCAGATCGCTCATCAACTGCTCGATACCGCTCCCCTTACAAAGCCTCTCACCAAATTTTGAAAATTCTACATTCATCTTTTACTATATAATAAAGCCGAAAACATACCCACCTAGCCTCCTTAAGCAATAGCAAATATAACCAAAAACAACTATTTGCAAAAACAACATCCACTCGCACCACCAACAAAAAAAGCCCCAGATAATCAATACAATCGACCACCCAAAGCTCTAATACAAATGCACAAATAAAACTTATCTACTGAGGTAAGCCAGGATTTGACGGCTCAGGCGCTGGAACATCAGGCAAAGTCGGTATAAGAGGCTCCAAATCAGGAACATCAAGAGACGGCACCTTAGGAACTTCAGGTATCACCGGCACAGGCGCACTAATACTTGGCACAGGCTCAGAAACAACCGGATCCAAATCACCAGCACTTATACCAGGAACAATAGGCTCTGGCGCCACATCAGGAACTATCGGAGCCTCATTTGACTTCACCTTAGTTACTCCACCATCATTCTTACTCCACTTCTTCTTAACACCACTAGGGGCAGGCGCCACAGAATTAGAATCAGTTAATACACCCTTAGTTACCACCATCACACTAGATACATAACCAGTCACACCATCACCAGTCACCACCTTAATAAAATCCTTCTGCCCACCTATAACACGCAAAGTAGTCCCTAACTTTAGCACCTTCTTGTAACGGTCACCAGATTTAGGCACCTTAGAAAATAAAGCAGTATTCGGTATTACTACCTCCACTATATCACCATAGCTAAACCCATGGTCATTAGAATTCACCACAGCCCCAGTTTGAGAATTTACAGAATTACCACTCGCCCTAGACTTACTACCCACCCTATCTAAAGGATTATAACCAGTCGCACTAATAGGCTGATTAAATCTCTCCACCACACCACAACTCCCAAGCACAAAAACCGCACCAGCACTTAACAACGGAAGCAAAGTAAAATCTCTCAAAATGTTCATACCCGCACTTATGGTACAAAAACTTCTAATCGTCAAAGAATTTCCATGTAATAAATTAAAATATAATCTACCACATCATCAACCACTCCTAACCACTCAACCCACTAAAAAATTAGCCAATATACATACCATCCTGAACATCCTCATGAACATAACTAGTAGCAGCCTTATCATCTAAACCACCAGCCTTACGAATCCCATCCAACGTGCGCCTACTCCCCCTCGCAGTCTGTGGACCAGCTACCTTATTACGCACCACACCCACAACCGTAGGCGTCACCGCTAACATCCCAAGACAAGCCAAAGAAAAAGCAACCGGCCTCCTAGCACCACGATGCATCATATCCCCCAGCATTACGCCAGCAGCTATACCCAGCACAGTAGGCGCTGCAGCAGACGTTTTAGCTCTCCAGTTCTTCCGTATCTCAGCATCTGAATATTTCATGCAATAAGTAAAACTCATTTTTATAAATAAAAAAACCAAATTCTTTATCTTTTATTACTTTTACTAACTCCCATTCACGTACATCGTCACAACATGACAAATACCTACGCACTCATCCTCGCTGGCGGCAGCGGAACCCGCTTCTGGCCACTCTCCAGAAACGCAAAACCAAAACAACTACTCAACCTCTTCAGCGACAAAACGCTTCTCAACCAAACCATCGACCGCCTAACAGGACTCATCCCTAAAGAAAACATCCTCATACTCACAAACAAACTCCAAGAACAAGCAGTCAGAGAAGTTGCATCAGACCTCCCACCAGAAAACATCTTCGCAGAACCCGCCAAGCGAGACACAGCACCAGCCGTCGCACTCGGCGCAGGACTCATCGCAGCCAGAGACCCTAACGCTACCATGGTCGTCCTCCCAGCTGACCAACTCATCCAAGACATCCCCGCATTCCACAGCGTAATGGCAGACGCCATCCATACCGCAGCTAACTCAGACGCCCTCGTCACCATCGGCATCAAACCCACTTGGCCATGCCCATCATTCGGATACATCGAACGCGGAAACAAAGCCAATATCAATAACACATCACTCACTCACCAACCACACGACGTCGTAAAATTCCGCGAAAAACCAAACCCACAACTCGCTGAACAATTCCTACGCAAAGGAAACTTCGCCTGGAACGCAGGAATGTTCATCTGGTCCATACCCACAGTCGTAAACGAACTCAAACAACACGCACCACAACTCGCAGAATTCGTCTCAGAAATACAAACCTCCTCAGACACACAAGCCACAGTAAACAACTCATTCCCAAACCTAGACGCCATCTCAATCGACTACGCTCTCATGGAAAACGCCACCCGCGTCCTCAACATCGAAGCAACATTCGACTGGGACGACGTCGGATCATGGATCTCAGTCTCAAAATACCTCGACAACGTAAACCAAAACAACACCAACTCACCACTCGTTGAAGTAGAAAGCAAAAACAACATCATCTTCACAAAATCAAAAAAAACACAAGTAGCTCTCCTCGGAGTCGATGACCTCATCGTCGTCCAAACCGATGACGCCATCCTAATAGCTAACCGGCACCAAGCCGATGACATCAAAAAACTCATCAACAAACTCCCAGAAGAACTCCACTAAAACAAATCACCCATGGCCATCAACACCAGAACCCACGCAGTAGACATCCTCGATTACTGGCAAAAAGGCAAACACTACGCAGACAGCCTTATCAACAGATGGCAACGTGAAGAAGAACTATCACCAGAAGACAGAAACCTCCTAAACGCACTCGTAATTGGAGTCATCAGAAACCAAAGCCTACTAGACCACATCATCTCCAAACTACGAGATGGAAAAATAGACACAGAGCTCAGAAACATCCTCAGAGTAGGTATATTCCAAATCCTATTCATGGGCATCGCTGACCACGCAGCAGTCAACGAAACCGTCGAAGGCGCCCGCAAAGGACTCCGCGGCCTCATCAACGCTGTCCTCCGCCGCACACTCAGAGAAAAAGAAAACCTCCTCCAAGAAATCTCCACACTCCCACCACAAATCCAATACTCACACCCAAAATGGCTCTTCCAGCGATGGCAAGAAACATTCCCACCACAAGAACTCACAGACCTCCTCATATGGAACCAAACCCCATCCAAACTCACATTCAGAATCAACCCACTCGTCCCAGAAGCACAACAAATCGTCAGTAACTCACCAAACGTAAGCCCTCTAGAAAACCACCCAGAGTTCTACCACTCAGAAAAACGCCCTAAACAAGAATGGATTGACCAAGGATACATATACATCCAAGACCCAGCAACCCAACACGCTGTCAAAATGCTAGACCCAAAACCCGGAGAAACCATCCTCGATGCATGCGCAGCACCCGGCGGAAAATCCACTCAAATCGCCGCCGCCATGAATAACTCAGGCACACTCACATGCACAGACTCCAACCCCAAACGCATCCCACGTCTCGCAGAAAACCTCAGTAACCTCAACGTAAAAATAGCCGAAACAGAAATCTTCGACTGGACCGAATCACCCCCACAAAAATGGCATCAACACTTCGATGCCATACTCCTAGACGTCCCCTGCTCAAACACAGGTGTCCTCCGTAAACGCATCGACGCACGCTGGCGTCTCACCCCAGAAAACTTCACCCAGCTAAAAGAACTCCAGCTCAGCATCCTAAACAACGCTCTCTCCTGCCTCAAACCCACCGGCAGAATCATCTACTCCACCTGCTCCATAGACCCAGAAGAAAACACCCTCCTCATCCAAGAATTCCTGAAACAAAACCCAAACCTAAAACTCATCACCCAACAACAAATCACCCCCCCACAACACCAAACAGACGGCGCCTACGCCGCCATCATCACCAAAAAATAAAAAAGGAATACCGTATAAAAAACAGTATCCCCTTAAAAAATCACAATTTAACCTATTGCTAACTAGCTAGTTTTGTAATCCGCTATAGCATGATAAGTATATCGATTAGTATTTGGCCTCCTGTAAAAAAATATGAAATTTCTTTTCTTTTTGTTTATAAGCCATTTCGTTTCAGAAATACGCTTCCAGCCTTCCTTCAAATTAATAGAAAAAGCGATATGAAATGATCTATTACCATTATTACCTTTCTTAATAACCAAGTCCTTATGCTTGTTTGGCGATATAATTAAATTCTTTTGCCCAACAGAAAGTTTGAGTTTAGTATTTGTCAAATTGAACATTCTACGCGTGCCATAAGGAAAACCCCTAGCTGAATTATCAAAAGAAAGCACCTTATAACTCAATACACCTTCCTGTCTTGTAGGGACCAGCAAAAGTAATAAATCTTTAACATTAGCTGGAGCCGTGAAGTTGAACGGTGTCCCTCCTCCAAAAGCTAGTTTCATAACTCGAGGTCCCTTATACTTCAAAGTACTCGAAAAGGAGTCCGGGTAAAACTCTATGCTATCAAAATCATCTTCAGACTTATATACCATAAGTGTATCCAAATCATTCACTAGCTTTACACAAGCCACAGTGATATTGACTTTAATTTTCTTCTTATCCTCTTGAGCTCTTGATAATAGGCTTAAGAACATACTTACTAGTAGTATTGTTATTGTTGTTTTCATGTTAAACTTCATCAGGGTTAAGCCAACGGAATGAAACAACCTTAAATTTACGTCCATATTTACGGTTTAGTTCATTTTTTAAAGCTGATGGCTGCAAATTAGACTCTTCATCCGCAACTAAATAATCATGTTGTCTTTGTACGACAGCCTCACACCAAGCTTTGGCTTGAATACCACCTTTAGCATCCTTAGACTCACCATACGTTCTTATTACGAAAGTATCACCTCGCACGGTCAAGATAGACCCCAGAGCCTGCATTAAATCACCTTGACTTAAGAACCCAGAGGCGCCTTTTTCTCTTGGTCCCGCCACAGCATCAGGATTTGGAAAACCAATATTATTAATATCAGCCATTTTTTGATCATTCCCCTTAAATAAGCTAGCATTAATGTCCGTGCTATCTATGGCCGTTTGTAAGCTTCCGCTGAGGGATAGATTAAAATTCTGTGATGCGCTTTGAGTAAAACTATCATCCTCATTACTCGATGATAACCTCCGATTCACAAAATCAGCCATGGAAAAAAAGGGGCCTCTAATTTTAACTTGCTCCACAATATTCTCTGCTAATTTATCAACGTGAGTATCATTCAAAGCCCTAAAACCAGTCCAAAGATCATACTTACTAGAAGAAGAATCGGCTGATTTGTTTCCGCTACTCGCAGCAACCAATGAAAACCTAGAAAATGGGGCTCTATTCTCATCATCTTTATCAACAGCATCCTTTAAATCAATAACACCTGAACCAACAGAAACAATAGGAAATGGCTGCCCTCGTAGTGATTTAAGAATTGTTTTCCATGCATCTAAAGATGTAGAATTCACATTAAACCCACCATCGATAACCGTATGTGCAGCGGTCTCCTTATAACCAGCATTCACATCCTCAAGCTTAGGCGCTAAATCTTTCGCTAATTCTTCACTTGCGAGTAAGACCCTCGGATTTGGTAGCTTTCGCTTATTTTCTTTCACCTCTTTAAGAGCATTAAAAATCCCCATACCTTCCAAATTCCCACTAGTTATACCAGAATGAAACCATCCGTCATACAGCTTATGATTTAACAAATAGCTATGATCATAAAAATTCTTAGCTATTGTCTTGTAATGTAAACTTTCGTCAGTGTGCTGATCTCTAGAAATAAGGGGGTGAGCATATGAATTCCCTATAACTTGATTCATTGCAGGGTGAAGAGTAGTACTGTTTGGCTCTGTCTTTTTCACAAAAGCATCCCAGTTATAAACACCATAAACATCAGTGTTCATAAGAATATTAAAATTACGGTAAGCTGCTATACTCATCGGCGGGAATAATGGAATTTCCTTGGATATAACATGAGTTCTCCCTTCAGCAGCCTCGTAGTGAGAGCCATAAAAACCGTGGTTTGTTCCTGCGACATCAATTAATGCTGAATCATAGTCTGTAACAACCCTTAACTCATTAGTCCAAAAACTGTTAGAATCAATCTTAGGAAGATTACTTAAAAATTCACCCGCGTCAGCTCTAGCAATTTGGGTAGTGAACGCGCTTACTGCTGATCCATGAGATGGCGAAGTGAACAAAGCCGGTAAAGTCTTGGATTTTTTCTCACCTGATTCACCGGGTAACACAAAATCATTTACATCTCCAGCAGTTCTGGCTCTTAGATCAACAACACATAAAGGTATTTTATTACCAGCTCTCAGAAAAGACGTATCAATACCTTTGCGCTCAATAGGCTTATCTCCCCAGAATCTCTTCAGGAATCGTTCACTCATGAAACGCATCCTAAGATGTTGGAATGTTTTGTAAGCTTCGACACTTAACCCAGGGCCTTGCCCAAGCCTCTCATAAGTCATACGCGTCAGTATATTGTATCCATAACGCCCTTCTGAACGGTCATTAGTTTGCAAATAGGAACTCCTCGTTGGAAAAATTTTAAAGTCTAACCTAGACTCATTCTTGTCTAGACCAAATCCAACTCTACCTATTCCCCCATTATCAATAAGGCCACCTGCAGTGTTTAAGCCTGGTGAAGCATTCAAGAACGGTCCGTCACCACCCGCATCTCCAAATTCTCTTGGCTTTCTTCCTCCATCACTAAAGACCTTCACCTCACCAGGTTTTAAAATTAGATCAGCATTTTTATTAAATGTCATATTAGTAGCTACTGATCCAAATCTAGGACTAAAGAGCTCTCTAGGAGTAAAGAATGAGTTCTTGAACTCATCATTTTTAGTATTTTCGTCCTTCATCTCAAATCGTATAGACTGCATATAATTTCTTATATTAAGGTTCCCAACTGCCGATGGTAAGCGTAGCTCCACATTATAAGGATTCCACAGAGTTGCAATTGGATCTATAATTAATCCATAAGATTTCGATTTATCTATATATCCCACTGAATACAAAGTCTGCAACCTAACTAACACAGGAAGTGGTGCCTCACACTTCAGCTTTCTTAGTGTACGCCATGTGCTCGCATCAAAACTTATGTACGGGGTTTTGCCGTCCCACTGAACCAACTCGCTGAGCCGATGATAGTCTGCAACCCTTTTCCACGTAACGGGACGGAAAAGTCCATTCGCCACTGCATTGTTAGCACTATTGCCGAGTTCTTCTGTAACATCATACAAAGCCTTACCCTTCTGCTCCATATCTCCTAAAACTGACTCTTTGCCAGATACCATATCATTGGGCAACACATTCGAAGCAAATGCTCGGCTCAAATCACCCTTTAACCCTCCATCCATAACATTTACAGGTAAGCTTAAGCTTGAGGTGGTAAAATGATGGAACGCTTGAGTATTTTTAACAGCTTTAGGAAGTAGAGAAAGTGTGTCTCTAGATACCAATTTAGAAAACTGATTCGAAGTCACCCCACCATCTCCTGAATCAAACCAAGACAGCGCACCTGAGCCCTTAGGATTGGGAGATGGTGCAGCACTCATAGCACTATAGTAATCAATGAGTTCATCACCTGCTTCATTATATACAGCTTCAGGATTAATTTTAGCCTTCAAAGACTCATCCCCAGCCCACCAAGCAAACCCTCCTCCTTCAAGGTCTATAACCTCAGCATTAATATTGTTGAGATCAGAACCCAATGTGCCAACACCAAGAAGATTAACTGTCCTGGCCGAGCCATTACTTGATTTAGCAAAATCCAGAACATTACGCTGGCTAGAATTACCCATAGAGATCAGCCATCGCTTGAATTTAGATGAAATCCTATCTTCATAACCTTTTTCTGGCTTCAGACTATTATCAGACTCCCACACACCAACCAGATTAGGATTAGTTACCCCGTCTATTTCATCTGAACTTACATTAGTATCTAAAATACTAGCATTCGCCGTAACCCGCTGATCAGGACCAGCATACTCCTGTAACTCAGCTATAGCTAATTGCAGAGCTAGTCGAGCATTTAACTGAGCCCTATCGTAATGAGAAAAAGCTCGTGTACTTTTACTCTCCACTCCAGACAATGAGAGCATTGAAACAGCAAAAAGTATCAACAGAGAAGAAATCATAACCACAGAAATCAGAGCAAACCCCTTATCATTTCTACTCTCAAACCATCTGAAACTTAACTTATTCTTATATCTGGAAGTGATCATCATAAATATTTAATATTGGTTTAAAGTAACAGCCAGATTCATAGTTATATCCTACTATCTGACCTACTTCTCTTACTACAGAAGAAACTTGCTTCTTACAAAATAATTTACATTGCGCATAAATACATTGTCAATACAATGTATGACATTCATGCAAATGCAACAAAAAAGTGCACAAAAAAAATTAACTCCTCCTAACCCCTCGCCATGGTTCCCTATCAGAAACATCCACCGCCAACGCAGCTACAGACGACTTATTCCCAAAAATAGCAAGTAACCGAGCATCACCCTCTCCCACATTAAACGATGCATGCACCACCCCCGCAGGCACATAGATAACATCCCCCTCCCCACAAACACGCTTCTCTTCGCCCACCCACTGCTCCACCTCTCCCTCCAGAACATAGAGAAACTCCTCCCTATCCTCGTGATAATGAAAACCATGCCCCTCACCAACAGCAAAAGTCGCACGCACCAAAATCACATCTTTAGCAGGCACACTATGCTCACCAAGTGACGAAAAAAACTCATTCCGGCACCCAGCGTCACCATCAACATCAATATCAGCCTCACTAATAAACATAAGCCCTAAAATCCCACCACCTAATTCAGAGGTATCCTCTTAAACTCACGCGTCAAACTCGTCAACGACTCCTCCACCCCCATACGCTCCAAACTAGAAGCACCCACAAACCCTACACAATCAGTCTCCCTATTAATATGCGCCGCATCCTCAGGCGTATTGATCGGCCCACCATGCGACAAGAAAATAATATCCTTACGCACAGAACTCGCCGCATCTATAATAGACCGTATCTGCTTCACTGAATCATCCATCGTAATAACCGCACCAGTTACCCCTATAGAACCACCTACCGTAGTACCACAATGCGCAATAATCGAATCAGCACCCGCCTTAGCCATCTCCACAGCCTGCTCAGGAGTCGTTACATAAACAGTCGAAAACAAATCCATCCTTCGCGCCAAAGCTATCATCTCATACTCCTTCTTCACACTCATACCCGTCTCCTCCAGAACCTGACCAAAATGACCATCCACTAGCGTATGCGTCGGAAAATTATTCACACCAGAAAAACCCATATCCTTAATCTTCCCTAACCAATGCCACATCCGCCTCCTAGGATCAGTAGCATGAACTCCAGCAATAACAGGAACCTCCTCAACCACAGGCAATACCTCAAACTCACCAATCTCCATCGCCACTGCATTCGCATCTCCATACGCCATCAACCCAGCAGTCGAACCATGACCAGCCATCCTAAAACGCCCAGAATTATAAATAATAATCATATCCGCACCACCCTTCTCAATAAACTTCGCACTGATCCCAGTACCTGCACCAGCAGCAATAATAGACTCATTATTCTTAAGCGTCTCATGAAGTCGATCTATCACTTCCTGTCTCGTATAGGGATTCCCCTTTCCTGTCCATGGATTCGGCATACAATATCTAACCACCAAACCGCACAACTATACCAGAGAGAAAACCAACCACAAAAACACATACACTCACAAAAAAAACACATCTCCCCACATCAAAAACCTCTATTGTATTGTCTAATCCAACATTTTAAGCCAAATTACCCAAGCCACCCATGAACCAAAACCCAAACAAACAACAAGACATACATGTATTCGGTGACCAAACCACCACCCGTATCACCCATTCAGGAAAACAAGACCACCGCCAATGGCTCAATGACAGCCAAACATGCCCAGTCCTCTCACAGTTCCAAATCCACCACCTCGGTGAAATCACCGCAAAAAAACCATACAAAATCATCAGAAATGAACAAGACGGAGCATTCTTCCTCTCTACTATATCAGGCACAGGCCAAGTCCTAATCAACGGCAAATGGACCAACTGCTCAGCAAACCAAGCTGTCATTCTACCTCCAGGTCACCTCAATGCAATTAAAACTAACTCCTCAGAACCTTGGAAATTTCAATACGTAAGATACCACCAAAAACAAGGCCAAACACCCTTCATCAGATGCCAAGAACCCGTCATCGCTGACTTCTGTGCCACCGCATTCTCACACATGATGAACGGATTCCTACATGAAGTAGACTCCCACAACCGCACCAAATACACCTGGCAGTGGCTCAAGCTCATCCAACTCAACATCACAGACTTCTGCCTACCATGGCTAATCGATGACAGACTCTGGAAGCTCTGGGAAGAAATTAGCCAAAAACTCAACGCACCCTGGACACTCGAAGAAATCGCTAAAAAAGCCTACCTCAGCAGCGAACACCTCAGAAGACTTACCACTCAAACCTACGGCAGAACACCCATGAAACAACTCAACTGGCTCCGTATGCAACGCGCCGCAGAACTACTCATCTGCACCAATGACAAAATAGAAATAATTGGCATGCTATGCGGCTACAAAAACGTCAACACATTCACCACCACATTCAAAAAATGCCACAAGCTCACACCCTCAGACTACAGAGGCAAACTCACCTAAAACATCCCACCACCACTATACCCCCTACTTCTCACTCAAAATATCCTCCTCAGTAAAGGGCTCCTTCCTCTCCTTATACTTCTCCCTCACCTCCTTCACCAGATCCACCTTAATGTCACCCAGCTGTTCCTGAAACGCATTCCTCACATAGTTCAGCACATCCGCCACCTCACCATCACCCAAACTAGCGTGAGCAGGCATCACCCCCTTATACTCCTTACCAGAAACTGTCACAGGACCAGTCAGACCATGCGTCACCACCATAACCGCATGCTTAGGATTCCTCGCCAGCCAGTCAGAACCAGAAAGCGGAGGAAAAACTCCAGGGGAACCAGCACCATCCGGCTGATGGCAAGCCACGCACGTCTTCTTGTAGATCGCCTTGCCACGCATCGCACTCACTGACAAAGGCTTCCTTTTCACTACCACCTTCGCTTCCTTCTTCTCCGCATGATTCAAAATAGCTATATCCATCACATGACTAAGGTAACCATCACCTGCTAACCGCTCCGCCAATAAAACACGCTTCTCGCGCAGCGTCGCCAAAATCTCAGCATCCCGCGGAACATCACACACCAGCAACAAAACAGCCAACTGCTCATCCACACCATAACCCTCAAGCCATCTTAACCACTTAATCGCATTCTCAGCCGTAGGATCAGAATTATAAATAACACTCGCACTCGCAGCGCCACCACTCAGATCACCCATATCCACACCCAACTGACCCAGTGCATAATGAGCATGCCGCCTCGCATCAGCACTCACACCACTTCCAGATAACAACTTCTTAAGCCCAGCCACACTACCCTCACCACCTTTAACCAACAAATATTGAGCCTGCTGACGCCAAAACAAATTATCATTCCCCAGTGCCGCTAACTGCTCATCCACACTACCCAACTTCGGAAAAGCCTTCACCTCAGCACCACGAGGAATAATCCTATATATCCTCCCATGCAACCTATCCCTATGCTTCGTAATATAAGCATTCCCCTTACCCCTATCCTGACCTTTAGCATACACATTATGCTGCACCACAGAATTATACCAGTCCGCCACATACACCGCACCATCAGGCCCCACCTCAGCTGCCACCGGCGCAGACCAAGCATCAGCTGAAGCATAGATATTCTGCTCAGTATTCGTCGTCTTAAACCCAGCTCCATCACGCCTCACCGTAGCTGCAGAAACCAACTTACCAGTAGGAGAACAAATAAACACCCGCCTATTCCACCACTCACTACCAAACAACCTAGCAGTATAAAAACTATGCCCCGCTGCTGCCGTAAAACGCTCCTTCTGATCAACCTGTAAATAATCAAACGTTAAAGGATAAATGAAATTCTTTCTATCCGCACGCGGAGTCCTCTCACCCTTCACACCAGCATCACGATAATGCCTCAACGCCATCCCCACATAAAAAGAAGCATTATTATTAGCCGTAGAACCCATCAGCCTACCCTCCTCATTAAACCCAAGACCCCACGTATTGTTAGTCGTAGACTGAACCACCTCAAATGCAGACCCATCCCTCTTAAAACGGAACACACCCTGCTTTAAACGCACCACCTCACCACCAAGATCCACCTTCACTCCAGAATAACCCACCGTAGCATATATCCACCCATCAAAACCAAGACGCAAATTAGAAACAGTCGCATGCGTATCACTCAAGCTAATCCCCCCGAAAATCCTAAACCGCTTATCAGAAACACCATCTCCATCACTATCAGATAGAAACACCATCTCACCATTATCAGTAGTAATACAACCCCCATCAATGGCCAAAACACTTGTCGCTATCGTCAACCCATCCGCAAAAACCGTAACCTTATCAGCCTTACCATCTCCATCCGTATCCTCCAGAATCTTAACCTTATCCTGCCCAGGACTATTCATCACAAAACTATTCGGATAATCATTCGCCTCCACAACCCACATCCTTCCCCTATCATCCCAGCTCATCGCTATCGGATTCACAACCATCGGCTCACTCGCAAATAACTGTAACTCCATACCAGCAGGAACCTGCACCAACTTCATCGAATCCTCAACTGACAACGCCTTCTGAAACTGAGAATGAGGAATCTTACGGTCCAGCGGCTTACCCCACCCCTTACCCGGCAAAATATTCACCTCAGATGTATAATACTCCAATTTCGGCAAATCCAAATTCTTTACCAAAGCAGCCTTCTCATTCAACGTCCACATCAAACCCCTATAAACCAAATCCTGATACTCCGCCAAGCTCCAACACCGGTCATCATGTCCACTCGCCGTATAAAAAACCCTCCCCTTACCATTCGTCCTCACCCACGTCCAAGGCTCATCCTCCCTCTTCTGTAACACCACCCTATCCTCATTATGCTTCTTATGAACATACGTCTCATCCCAACACTCAAAACCAGGAAAACCCTTCATCACAGGATGATCCGGCTCCACTATCTTAGTTCGGAACACACCCTTACCATGTGACTTAAACTGAGCACCCACCAACTTTATATAAGGCTCAGAATTCCTAAAACACCCACAAGCAGAATGTAAAAACACACAAGCACCACCACCACTAGAATAATCTAACAAAGCCGTCTCCTGATCCTTCGTGATCACATTATGATTACCATAAATCATCAGCGCATCATACTTCGCCAAATTCTCCTTAGTCAGCGCCGTCGGCTCATTTGCATACGTATAATTGATACCCTTCACACCATGAGCTCGCCGAATCGTCCTAAAACGCTCCAATGGCCTATGTGACCCATTCCTACTCCCTAAAAACAACACCTCAATACGCCGCGCCGCCACCTTACCTCCAGCCTCAGCATCCTTAACCTCAGTCTCAGCATGAATAAAAACCCCAGTCACGCAAGCCATCAAACAAAGCAATACCGTATAAACCCCTTTAGTAAACATCATACCACCTTATACCCCAGCCACCACCCACCATGACAAGGAAAGGTGGATTAACAAGGAATCAATGTGCATTTCAAAAAAATCACCACCATCCATCAGCCACCACTAAAAAAACCACCACAACCCAAATCAAAAATAAAAATTAATTCCCCTCAAGAGTTGTAAAACCAACAATAAAACACCAATATACCCAAATGATAAGAACCTGCACAGCCCTCATCTACCTAGCCATCATCTCCGTATCAAGCAGTTGCACCAGCACCACAGCCCCCATCACAGTCCCTAACCCTCATGCAAAAGCTATCAACCAAATCTACATCCAGAAAAACGGCTGCGGCCCATCATCACTCATCAATGCATACCGCTTCGGATCACCAAAATGGAACGCCGCTAACCAAAAAATCACCGGTGACACAGACAAAAAACAATTCGACTTCCTAGTAAAATACTACGGCCGCATCTTCTCTCGCCACATCCACGCATCACAACGCTGGAACCCAAGAACCGGAATAAATAACCTAGACCTAACTGACCTAGCCAATGACTTCCAAACCAAACAAAAACTAAATCTCCCCAAACTAAAACTAACCACACACTTCATCAAAACCAAAAAAAGCCACAGTAAACTACTCAAATCCACACACAAACACTTCACCGCATCACTAAAAAAAGGCTTCCCACCCATCATCAGCATCAAACGATTCGCCCAGAAAGGCTCCGTCTGGAGACAAGTCCACGGACACTTCGTAGTCATCCACCAAATACCAAAAACGCTCCCACCAAATGCTACAGCATTCGAAGTCAAATACATCGACCCCTGGGGCGGAACCATCAAGTCAGGAACCATTCAAATCCCAAAAAAAGCATTCTTCGCAATAAACGCAGCAGAACATAAACCCAAATTCAAAAAATCACCCACCCTCACCATAGACTTCCCCCAGTCCACACTTGGACGACACCTACTCAAAAAACACGAACGCAGCGCCACCATCCTAGATGCCAGCATCACCCCATAAAAACGACCCATTTTTTGTGACTATTTAACAACTCAGATACTCTACAGTAGCAACAAATCAAACAACAACGAAAAAACAACATCAAAACTTGCCCTCCACCGCAGACTAGATTACCAATCTCACACTACCAAACAACAAAAACCAACCACACCAAATGAACAGATTCATATTCAACCCTAAACACACCATCCCCCTACTTGCCCTCGCTATCATCGCCACACTCACAAGTTGCGGAACTAACACTGTCGCCACATCAGCCACCCCTAAAATCATCAAACCACTCAAAGCAGTCTTCATTAACCCGCACAAATCCGGAACATACGCTCACTTCAAAGCAGAACCAAGCTACCCACAAACATACAGAGTCTACAAAAACCACAAACTCCTTGCCAATACAAACCCAAGTAACTCAAAAGTCATCATAGACATCAGCGATCAACGCGCATTCCTCATGAACAACGCAACCGTCGCCATGGACTACCCCATATCCACCGGAACCGCCAAACACCCCACCCCCACAGGAACATTCCGCATCATGGAAAAAATCAAAGACAAACGATCAAACCTCTACGGAAAAATCCTCGACAAAAACGGAAAAACCATCAAATCAAACGCTGACTCAAGAAAAGATAAAGCACCAGAAGGTGGTCAATTCCTCGGAGCATCCATGGAACACTGGATGAGACTCACTGGCGATGGAATCGGCATGCACAAAGGAAGAGTCCCTCGCTACCCAGCATCCCACGGATGTATCCGCACTCCAGGATCCATCGTCCCCACCATCTTCAAAAAAGTCAGAACAGGCACTCAAGTCACCATCAGAAAATAACAAATTTATAAACAAATTAACATACTCCTCCCAACATACACAAAAAAACAAACACAAACATATTAAATGAAACTACTAAGATTAATACCCATCGCAGCCATCGCCATACTCGCCAGCTGCGGATCATCAGTCACCAGCTCACTCGCTCCATACGAGAAATTCGTCCAGCGCGAGGACTACAAACAAACCTACGATACATACACCAACGAAGCCGCCCTTAAAACCCTCGACAGATCAAAAACCAAACTCAGAGTCAGCGTCCCTAACCAAAGACTCCAAGTCATCCAAGACAACACCGTCCTACTAGACACACCATGCACCACAGGCAGAGCAGGTAAAAGAACCCCATTCGGAACATTCAAACTCTATAACAAAATCGCAGACAAACGATCAAACGTCTACGGAACACTCTACAAAAACGGTGTTCGCGTCTGCGGTGGTCACAGATACGACAGATGCAAAGGCGTCTCATATGACAAATACGTAGGCTCACCACTCCCATACTGGCAACGCCTCACAGGTGACGGAATCGGCCTACACGCATCTAACAGCGTCAAGCGCTACCCAGCATCAGGTGGATGTATCCGCCTCCAGCCAGCATACGCCAGAAGAATCTTCGGGATGACCAAAAGCAAAGGAACTCCCATCACCATCACAAACTCATAATTATAACATCTAGATGTTAATGAGAAAATTACTCACCATCAGCGCTGCCATGATAGCAGCGCTTTCCTCACTTCTCATCTCCAGCTGTGCTGGAGGTGGAAGCTCCACCACCTCACTCTCATCAGGTAACCTCGGCCCAGATCCAGATCCAGCCATCAGAAAAGCTCAAATCGCAGCAGAACCAAAAGGTAACTTCTACTACGGCAGACGATACTTCGTAGACAAAACACGCTTCTGGGGATACCTCCGCAAACCAGGACAATCATGGCAAAAAGCCAAACTCGTCCTCATGCACGAAGCTAACACAACCGTACCTGACAGAAAACCTGAACAAGGACCCAAAAACGCCAGATACGCATACGACCAAAACTACGAATACCGCATCTCGGGGAACTACACAGGAACAAAAGGATATGATCCTAACTCAAACTCCATACTACCAGTATTCAGACCCACCAACTTCACCCTCCTCAATAAAAAACCAGGCTGGCTATTCTCCCCAAATGATTACTACAACCCAAGACGCGTCACCCTAAGGCCTAGATAACTGACCACCACAAAATGCTCAGAATACCCATCACCATAAATCAAATCAAAGTCGCCCTGATCACTCTCTCGGCGGCTTTTTTCATCCCCTCATGCTCACTCACCCCCACCCCTCAAAAACCAAAAAACACCACCCCTCACATCCTCAGTAAACCCCTCACCCACTCACTACTTAAAAAATGGACAGCCAACAACTACCAGAACCTACCCAACCACACCATCACACACAAAACACACCACCCACTCGCTAAAAAATCCCCATTCACCCTCACCAGCGGCCGCTCCATCAGCCCACTCACCTCACCCACTAAAGGCATCGGACTACCATGCCTCATAAAAACCTCAACCCATCCAGAACACAACTTCACCTCCATCACCAAAGACGCATTCCAGAGCAACCTACACCCAGCTAACATCGTCGCCACACAGTCCCGCATCAACGGTAAAATCACTACCCACATAGACATCTATGACCCCCGCCACAGCACCCACCACACTCCTCCATACCACCTCCCACTAGCACACCAGCCTAACATCGTAATAGACCACCTCTATAACCTCCCAGGTAACTCATCACTAAACATCAAAGGCCTCATCAAACCACAAAAATACAGCAACTACCGCGGATTCTACCTCGCAGAACCATACAATAAAAACAAAATCCCAATAGTCATGATACACGGACTCGCATCCAGCCCAGAAAAATTCATGGACCTATCAGAAGCCATCAACACCTCACCAAAACTACGTAAAAAATACCAACTCTGGTACTACTTCTACCCCACTGGAACTCCTTGGATCGCCACCGCCAGCAAATTCAGATCAGCATTCCGTAACCTCATAAAAACCCTAGACCCCCACAAAAAACACCACAACATCAACAAAACCATCCTCATCGGACACAGCATGGGCGGACTCATCGCCAGAGCATCACTCTCACACCCAAAACAAATCCTACACCAAACCTACCTCGGAAACACACCCATCCAATCCATATTCAACAAACACGAGATCAAAAAAATCAACGACTACTTCCACTACAAACCACTCACCGAACCCGCCAAAGTCATCTACCTAGCCACTCCTCACAGAGGATCAAAAATCGCAGAAGGCATCATCGGTTGGGCCACCATCAAACTCATCACCATCCCCACATTCATCCTACAACAAACCGCAGAAGCACTCACACCTAAAATCACCGCCAGAAATAAACTCCCAGAAAAAATCAGAAAACTCCTCAACAACAGCCAAAGCTCAATAACCCAGCTTCAACCAAAAAACCCCTCACTCATCGCTCTCAACAAAATGCAAATCAGAAAAAAACTCACATCACACTCCATCATCGGAGACATCGGACTACCCATCTTCCAGCTAAATACCGACGGCGTAGTATCCTACCACAGCGCCCACAACCCACACAGCAAATCAGAACACATCATCCCATCAAACCACGACATCAGCGACCACAAAAAAACCATCCAAACCATCCTCAACATCCTCCATCAATAACAAACTAACAACGACCTCACTCACAGACTTAACAGCAAAGAGAATAACCATCAGCAAGCAGACACAAAATCACCCCAGTCCATTCTCTAACCACACTGGATACAAATCCACTCATCATCCACCACCCCAAAATAAACCTTAACCCCAACGCCACTTCAAACCACCAAACCACCTAAGAACCAGTAAAAAAACATGTGACAGAATGTTCACCATCAAAATTTGGCTAATAAACAAATAATATGAGAAATAATACCCGTGTTCAAAAAAGAACACCAAAACAAAACACACAACCTAAATGAAACTAAAGACTATTACATCAGCTATCGCAGCCCTCACAATGGCAGCAACCGCTCAAACTAAAATCGTAATCAAAGGTTCTGACACACTAGGAGCTAAGATGGTTCCTCAGCTCACAGAAGCATACAAAGCAGCTGGAAACAACATCCAGTTCGAAATCGCAGCTGAAGGTTCATCTTCATGCTTCACTGCTCTTCTTGCAGGTACTGCAGACTTCGGAATGTCATCCAGAGGCATCAAGTCTAAAGAAAAAGATAAATTCGCCTCCAAAGGCCAAGAAGCAGTAGCTCACATCGCAGGCGTGGACATGATCGCTGTAATAGTAAACGAAGCAAACGGCGTAAAAGCTCTCACAAAAAAACAAGTCGCTGACATCTTCACAGGAAAAGTCTCCGACTGGTCTCAAATTGGCGGCAAAGCAGGTGCCATCAAAGCATACACCCGTAACACATCATCAGGAACATATAAAACATTCCAAAAACTCGCCATGAACAAAGTCGACTACGGAAAAAACACCCGCAAAATGGCTGGTAACGAGCAAATCGCAGAAGCCGTAGCTGGTGACGTAAACGGTATAGGATACGTAGGACTTGCATACGCTAAGCGCGACGGAATCGCTGCAGCCACTGTGGACAACGTTTCTCCAGAGCCTGCTAACAAAACCACATACCCACTCTCACGTAACCTCTACTACTACACCGTTGGCCAACCTAAAGGTGAAGTTCAGAAATTCATCAACTGGTCACTCACCTCACCAGTGGCAGCCAAAGTCATCAACAACGTCGGATTCATCGCTCCAGATATCCTAAAGAAATCAGCCTCACTGAAGTAAATAAACTCCCATAGAAAACTTATTTAAGTATTCTTAAATTTAAAACTCCGTATTTACCAAAAGGAAATGCGGAGTTTTTCTCTTTAATTAACTCTAATTAATAAAGAAACAGACTTGTGACATTTTTGAAGCTGACATTCTGCCCAGTCTTTCATTATATCCCGCCACAGATGAACAGCCTCCCGCATACCGTCCTACCAGACTAGAATAAAATGAAAGATCTCAAACCAAGCAAACCATTTTCTAACGCAACAAGCAGAAAATTTCTAGGTATAACCAAACAAGATTTCATTAAATATTTCTTCGGAGGAAACGCCACACTCGCAGTCATCATCATCATTGCAATCGTCTGGTTCTTAATTCATAACGCCAGCACATTCTTCCCTCAATACCAGAAAAAACTCAATCTTTACCGTATCTCCGGACAAGAAATCCTAGACTTCTACGCAAAAGAAAACAACGCCGTAGCAGAACTCAGCGGCCTCTGCGTTCAAGCCAGAGAATACGAGATCCAAGACCGCCTTGGCGCACTCTATCGAGTCATCCCCATTTACTCAGAATTTAAGGCCAAATCCTTAAAAAAAATCATCGGTGAAAGAAAAGAACTAAAACGCGCTAAAACAGCACTCTCCAAAATCAAAATAAAACCATCAGTAACCAACACAGAAATAAAAAACGCGGAAGACTACCTAAATAATTGCAAAAACTCACTAAAAAAAGCCATCTCTGCCGCCGTTAACAAACTCGATTTCAGCCAAGTAAAGAACAAGTCCTGGCCTACAGATAAAAAATATCTCCAGCCCATTCGTGACGCAATAGTTGAAAATGTAACCACAGGTAAAAAACCTCAATTCATCTCAGATATCGAAGCTCAAGAAGCCAAGAAAATCGCCGAAATAGACGCCCTCCCATTCATACAAGATCTCATAAAGTCAAAAACTGCCTTCAACAAACCTATCCCCGCGATGAATACCTTCGTCGAAGAACTACGTATCATTGCAGACAAGACAAAGGCACAGGGTAATAAATACAACGATGTCCCAAACACTAAAGCATCACTAGAAAAAGCAATCAGCCTCGCAAAAACAACAGAAATCAAACAAGAAAAACAAAAAGAACTCAATAGACTCTACACAATCGAGCCAGATTATAATACATTCATAAAACCCATCTACGCATCCAAAGAATCCTATAAAATCCATCACTCTGCACTAAAAGAAGCCATCAAATCAGGTTTCAGCACACTTCCTGACACAAGTAAGTTTCAAGGAAAAGCCGCCAAAGCCTTTATCAAAGATATCAATGACGCAGATCCAGCTCAAACACTCGCAGAATTAAATGCCAAAGTGGAAACCTGGAAACATGATGAAAAATACAGCATGGGACAAACCGTAAAAGGCTTTTTCTTCGGAACGGAATGGACCACCAACTCATCATGGCAAGACTTCTACGGAATACTACCCCTCCTCACAGGCTCCGTCGCTGTCGCCATCGTAGCTCTAATCATAGCAGTCCCATTCTCTGTTGGCGGCGCCATCTATGTGAACCGCTTAGCATCCAAGGCTGAACAAACATTCATCAAGCCATTCATCGAGTTCATCCAAGCCATCCCATCCATCGTTCTTGCATTCTTCGGTTACGTCGTACTAGGCGCCCTCATCCAAGAATACTCACAATCATGGATGTTCAGCTGGATTCCAGGATTCCCAGTAGAAGACCAATACACCATCCTCAATGCAGGTCTTCTTCTCGCCCTCATGGCAGTCCCCACCATCTTCACACTCTGCGAAGACGCCCTGAACAATGTGCCAAAAGCATACAACGAAGCATCCCTCGCACTAGGAGCCACTAAACTTCAAACCATCCTTAAAGTCATTCTCCCATCTTGCGCATCAGGCGTCATCGCCGCCATACTCCTAGGCTTCGGCAGAATCATCGGAGAAACAATGGTAGTCCTCCTCGTCTTAGGCGGAAAAATCTCCATCCCTGATTCCTGGACAGCATCAGCACACTCCATGACAGGTATTCTCGCCCAAGAAATCGGCGAGGTAAACGAAGGTTCTCTCCACTGGGGGGCCCTATTCATGGTCGCTCTCCTTCTCTTCTCCATCGCACTCGGTATCAATTACGTCTCACAACGTATCCTCAATAACTACAGCAAATAACTACCAAGCAACCACTCGCTCACCAAACACATGCCTCACTCTACAAAAAACCCTTTTGCTAAAAAGCAATCCAGTCTAGAAAAAAAAGAAAAGACACTATTCAGTCTTTTTGCCTTCTGCACCTACTTTATCATTATCTGTGCTTCATGCATATTCCTCAACATCATCTGGAACGGAACACCAGTCCTCATGCAAAAAGGACTCTCATTCATCACTCAAAAACCAGAAACACTTGCCGTCCTCGAAATGGCAAAAAGCGATAAATACCAAGTCCCATCAGAAAACTTCAACAACTTACTCAAATCAAACCCCCAGGAAATCCCCATCAAAAGCCTCTCAGTTTCAGAAAAACAATTTCAGTTCGTCAGCTTCAAAATCAAACAAGGATCAATAATTGGCGACGGCTACCTTCTAAACATCGAAAAAGATAATCCCGGAACTCACATAAAATTCACAGAAAGAAAATCCCCCAAACTCCTAGGATTCAATCTAGAAAACGATAAACAATTCACCCTATCAAAAAAAGAACTCAGCTCTATCCAAAAAAACGACCCACAACTCATCCAATCGGAAATCACAGAAAAAAAACTCAGCCTTAATAACAAAAAAGTCACCATCAAGGCAGGTGAATACCCCATTAGCAAAGAAGCTCATGACAGCCTCTTAAAATCAGACCTCATCTTCCAGATGAAACAGTCATTCCCAGATGACGAACCAGACAAAATTAACCTCACCGTCATCCCTCATGACCAAACCATCACCGTATCATCATCAGTCTTCTACAGCGCCTTTGATGACGAAGACGCCTCATCTCCCCTCCCTACAACATCGATTGAAAACTCCCCATTCCAGAAAACCATCACCACATTCTCGCTACCTAAAGCTCACTACAAAGTCAGCCCAGAAACTCTCAAAATCCTCAGCAACCACGGCATCAAGCACCTGCACAACACAGACCTAGGATCCATAGTCATAAACGAAGAAATCAAAGCTTCTCTCACCTTAGACAAAAAAGCATACACCCAACTCATAAAAGACAATCCTAACCTCGTAACATCAGACACCAAAGAACATCAAGAATCTCTCTCATACACTAACTTCTCCATAGAAAAAGACTGCGAGGTTCAACTCAACGCCAGCGACCTAGACATCTTCTCAAAAAACCCCAACTTCAAACCCAGCTCTAAAAAAACACACTCATACTCAGGTGGAGGTATCCTCGGCCCCATTATCGGAACCGCATGCTTAGTAATCATCTGCATGGTCATCGCCCTATTCACAGGAATAGCTGCTGCCACCTACCTAAACGAATACGCAAGAAAAGGAACCTTCACCAAAACCATCAGACTCGCCATGCTAAACCTAGCTGGTGTCCCATCCATCGTCTTCGGACTCTTCGGACTCGGCCTATTCGTCATGCTTGCACCAGTCTTCTCAAACACTCCAAAAGTTGAATCTAAACTTCACATCCCCATCATCAGCCTAGGAAGCCCTCCAGAGCTCCGCACCATGGAAGCTGAAGGAATAGTCGCTGTCGACCCAGATCTAAGCACATCCCAAGCTGTTGCCACAGCATCTACTCAAGGCGCTAAAAAATTCCATAACGGATATTACTACATCTCATTCCAAGGCTGGGGAACATGCATGCTAGCAGGTGGTTTCACCCTAGCCATCATGGTACTCCCCGTCATCATCACATCGTGTGAGGAATCTCTAAAAGCCGTCCCCATGGGATTCCGTGAAGCATCCATGGCGCTAGGTGCCACCAAATGGCAATCCATTCGCACCGCCGTCCTCCCATACGCATTCTCAGGCATCCTCACAGCTTCTATCCTAGGCATCACCAGAGTCGCAGGAGAAACAGCACCCATCATGTTCACCGCAGCTGTAGCAGAAAAATCAGACCTCCCATGGCAAGGCATACACTCCTCAGGATTCAGTGCATTCATCGACTTCCTACAACAGTCAGTCCAAGCCCTCCCCTACCACATCTTTACCGTAGCAGGCAGAATCCCACAGTCAGAATACACACGCCCCATGCAATACGGCTCCGTCCTCGTATTCATGATCATCGTCTTACTCCTCTCAGCTGTCTCCATATACCTCCGTAATAAAGTTCGCGGAAAAATCAAATGGTAACAATCATTCAATCACTTCATCATAATATCCACCAAAAAATCACTTCATCATGATCAATATCAACAACGTCTCATTTTCATACGACAAAGGTAAAACCGAAGTCCTCAAAAACATCTCGCTAGACATCCCAGAGAAAAAAGTAACCTCATTCATCGGTCCATCAGGATGCGGAAAATCCACTCTCCTACGCTGTATCAACCGCATGAACGACCTCGTCGAAACCTCCATGATCACAACAGGACAAATCGACGTCATGGGCCAAAACATCAACTCAAAAGAAGTCGACCCCATCGAACTCAGGAAACACATCGGTATGGTATTCCAAAAATACAACCCATTCCCAAAATCCATTTACGATAACGTCGCATACGGACTTCGTATCCAAGGCATCAAAAATAAAAAAACTCTCGATCAAGCAGTAGAAAGAAGCCTTCGTGGAGCCGCCCTCTGGGACGAAGTAAAAGACCGCCTAAAAGATTCAGCACTCGGCCTCTCAGGTGGCCAACAACAACGCCTCTGCATCGCCAGAGCCATCGCAGTCCAACCCAAAATCATCCTCATGGATGAACCATGCTCAGCTCTAGACCCCATCGCCACAGCTAAAGTCGAAGAACTCATCACCGAACTTAGAGAAGAATTCACCATCGTCATCGTAACACACTCCATGCAGCAAGCATCCCGTATATCAGATCACACAGCATTCTTCTACCTAGGCGAACTCATCGAATACGGCCAGACAGACACCATCTTCCAAAACCCAAGCAAAAAAAGAACAGAAGACTACATCTCTGGAAGGTTCGGCTAATAAATCATTCAACAAAAAATCAAAAACTACTCATTAATTCATAAGTTCACAAACACAATGCAAATCCAAGGACACATCCTATCAGAGTTTGACGAAGCACTAAACACGCTAAAAGCAAATACCATCACCATGGCCACACTAACACAGAAAAATGTTGAAAATGCATTCACTGGACTCACCCAGCGTGACCTCTCCATCTGTAACCAAGTCATCGCTGATGACGAAGAAGTTGACCAACTAGAAATACAGATAGACAACGACAGCCTCCAAATCATGGCGAAATTTCAGCCATTCGCCTCTGACCTCCGCCTTGTCGTCGCATCCATGAAAGTGACCCATAACCTAGAGCGCATCTCAGACCACGCTGTCAGCATCGCCAAACGCTCCCGTAAAATCATCAAAAGCGAAGACATTGATGAAGTCGCATTAATAGAACCTGCATACCAACAAGCTCTCCTCATGCTTAAAAATGCTATCCTCTGCTACACCGAAGGCAGCACAGAAAAAGCACTAGAAGTTCTCTCCATGGAAGATGACCTCAACAAGTTCCATAAAATCGCTTCTAAATCATACACCAAAAAACTTGAAGAACCATCTGACCACTATAAAATATTCTTAAACCTAGTTTTCATAACACGCTGGATAGAAAGAGTCGGTAACCTCTCCACAAACATTGCTGAAGACGTCATATTCATGGAATCAGCCCAAGACATTCGCCATGGCGGAGAACTAGAAGAGTAATAATTCAACAACATATTCAAACCATCATGGAAACTCCAAATCATAACAACCAACCACCAAACCCCTACCAGTCACAATCCCAAGACCCACAGCCTTACAATCCTCAACAACCACAGCTCCATCCTCATCGACCCACTTGCGGCCTAGCCATAACATCCATGGTCCTCGGTATCTTAGCTTTAGCTCCATGCTACACAGGCATCATATTCGGTGGAATCGGCGTGATTTTTGGCCACATCTCTATGGGCAAGTTCAAAAAAGACCCTAATCTAGGTGGAAGAGGCATGGCTATTGCGGGACTCGTTACTGGCTACATAGGCATCTTAATTTCAGTATTTTTAATAATTGTGGCTATTGTAACAACAAATTCTGCTATAAACGCTTCAGGCTCCAGCACATTCAGGGAAGCTATTGAACAAAGCATCAAAGCTCAGCAAGACAAACAAGAAAACATCACCTCCCCAGAACCTGATTCCGCAGAACAATCCATACAAACAGAAAATTAATCACTCACCCTAATCACTCACCCTAATCATTCAACCAAGATCCACATATGAACAATCAGAGGGGAAACAAAAAAATGTCTCCCCTCTTTTTTGCACTTGGACCTCCCGCCATCATACTCCTCGTTCTCACCACCAAGCATTTCTTCCCCACCCTATCATGTCCATACAAAGCAGAATGGAACATAAACTGCCCAGGCTGTGGCGGCACCAGAGCTACATTAAGCCTACTCAGCGGTAACATCTACAGAGCATTCTCCCTAAACCCACTCGTAGCCACCGGCGTCATCGTATGCTTCGGATACACCATCTACTCCGTCATATACAGAATCACTAAAAAAAACTACCACCAACCTAACATATCCCTCTACCACGGCATCTTCATCATTTGCCTCATCATCGGCTTCGCCATCTACAGAAACCTCTGAGCCCACTCGCCAGAACCAAACCAGCAGTTAATTTTGGTTGCATTCTAGTAACCATGAGGAAAAATATAATCATGAAATATACTTTTCCCATACTTGCACTCGCCTCCTGCATCACCTCAGCTAAACCAGAAAACATCATCAAAGGACACGTATTCGCCTGGCCCTTCACTCCCACAAAAGAAATGCAGCCCCGCGGAGGATCAACCAAAGGAACCAAGGTCATCCTTGATAAAAAACCATCTAAAGAATGGTCCGCATTACAGGAAAAATCATTGCCAAAAATTGAAAAAGACCGCCGCGCCATACTCGCCATGGCAGGCAGCTACCGAGTCAGCTTCGACTTCATCGAAACCATGGGATTCCAACCAGATTACACCCCACCAAAACCCTATTTCTCATGGGGCACAGAACACATCCAAATCCTAGAAAACAACCCTAAATCAATCAGCCTCCAGCACACACTCGTCATGTATTTCAAAGCCAAAGACGGAAAAGAAATAGGCCCCATGGTAATGAAACACTGGCGCCAAGACTGGGAATACCAAGACACAGAACTACACACATACCAAGGCAACGCAACCTGGGCACACACATCCAAATCCCCAGAACAATCCAAAGGCAAATGGTCCCAAGCCGTATTCCAAGTAGACGACTCCCCACGCTACGAAGTCCTCGGCTCCTGGACCCACATAGGTAACATGTCCACATGGAAAAGTAACACATGCGCTAGACCATTACCTCGCAGAGAATTCTCAGCACGCAAAGACTACAACATTCTCCAAGGAAACCATGAAATCTCCATCACCCCCACCGGATGGGTACACATCCAGCAAAACCAAAAAATAGCATCGTCCACTAACAACCAAACCCAAGTCATCGCACAAGAACTTGGAGTCAACCGCTATCAAAGAATCTCATCCCCCTCGCTCAAAGCTGCAGAAGATACATGGAAGAAAACTTCAGTATACTGGAAAGAAGTCAGAAACGCCTGGAAACAAGTCTACAAAAACAACCAATCATTCTCACTCAAACCAAAAGCCGATGGCAAAAAACTCTACCAGCACCACTTCGAATACGCTGCTCAGCTAGAGAAACAAAACACCCCCATCGACCAAGCAAAAGCCAAAAATCACGCCATAAAAACCATTCAGAAATTCCTCATCTCAGGAAAAAACAAAACAAATGACAACACACCAAACAAATACTAAAAAATCTATAATCTATAACTAATCCACACCATTTTAAAAAATCCGTTTAGTGTTGTCATCCCCATACTTAAACATACTATCCACAAATCCATTCATAAATACTAATAACCCCATAACAAACCCAAACTAAAAATAACATCATGGCCCAGATCACATTCAAAGACGAAACCGTAAACACACTAGGTGACCTCCCAGCTGTCGGCACCCAAGCACCAGACTTCGCTCTCATCAACACAGACCTTAGCACCCTCACTCTAGCTAACCTTAAAGACATGAAGGTCATCATCAACATCTTCCCCAGTGTCGATACAGGCGTCTGCGCCACCCAACTTAAAACCTTTTGCCAACGTATCAGTAAACAAGACGACGTCGTCCTCTTATTCGTATCACTCGACCTACCATTCGCTTTCCGTCGCTTCTGTGCAGCAGAAGGAATCGAAAACGCACTCACCGCATCAGACTTCCGCTCACTCACATTCGCAGAAGACTACGGCGTAGAAATGCAAGACGGACCACTCGCAGGTCTCTACGCCCGCGCCACTCTCGTTCTCGATAAAAACCACAAAATAACATACTCCGAGCTAGTCCCAGAAATCACCAAAGAACCAAACTACGACGCCGCTCTTGCCGCTCTCTAACCACAAATAAAATCCACTCCATAAGCCATCAAGCTTAATGAAATCATCTTCCACAAAAAAATACTCACCCACAAAAGGCATCTCCCTCACTCAGCGAGATTGGCCTAATCAAGTCATCTCCTCACCACCCATCTGGGCCAGCGTTGACCTGCGTGATGGTAACCAGTCACTCCCAGTGCCTATGAGCATCGAGGAAAAACTCGAGTATTTTGACCTCCTAGTAAGTATCGGCTTCAAACAAATCGAAGTAGGTTTCCCATCCGCATCAGACACAGAATTCAACTTCCTCCGCAGACTAGTCAAAGAAAAACGCATCCCTAACGATGTAACCATCCAAGTCCTCGTCCAAGCCAGAGAACACCTCATCCATAAAACATTCCAAGCCATTGAAGGCACCAAATCAGCCATCATACACCTCTACAACTCAACATCCCCGCTCCAACGTAAAGTCACATTCTCAGACGCCTCAAAAGAGCAAATCAAACAAATAGCCATCGATGGCACCCTGCTCGTAAAACAACTAACAGCAAATCTACAAGAAACAAATATCACCTTCCAATACTCGCCAGAATCATTCTCAGACACAGAAACTGACTACGCACTGGAAGTCTGTGAAGCCGTCATGGATATCTGGCAACCCACAACAGAAAACAAAATCATCCTCAACCTACCAGCAACCGTCGAATGGAACACACCAAATGTCCACGCAGACCAAATCGAATGGTTCTGCAAAAACATGCAGCACCGTGACAAAGCCATCATCTCACTCCACACACACAACGACCGCGGAACAGGAACAGCCGCCACAGAACTCGGCCTCCTCGCTGGCGCTGACCGCGTCGAAGGCACTTTATTCGGAAACGGTGAACGCACAGGCAACCTAGACATCGTCACCGTCGCCCTTAACATGAACTCCCACGGAATCAACACAGGGCTCGACTTCTCAAACCTCTCATCCATTCGTAACACCTACGAGCGCGTAACCAAACTCACAGTACCTGATCGCCAACCATACGCTGGGGAACTCGTCTTCACAGCATTCTCAGGCTCACACCAAGATGCCATCAAAAAAGGAATCGACCGCAGAGCTAAAGACCTCAAACAAGACCCAAACACACAATTCGCCATCCCCTACCTCACCATCGACCCCATGGACATTGGCCGTAGCTACGAAGCCATCATCAGAATCAACTCCCAAAGCGGCAAAGGCGGAGTCGCATACATACTAGAAAGCGAATACGGCCTCCACCTCCCTAAAACAATGCACCCAACTGTAGGAACTCAAATCTACGGAATTGCTGACAAACTAGGTCGAGAACTAGATCCTGCAGAAATCAAAACAGCATTCTTCGAAACATTCGTAAACACACACACACCCATGGAACTAGTCGACTACGAGCTAGACCACTCAGCAGGCTCTCGCGGACAAGTCTCATGCGCAGCCACCATCACCCTAAATGGAAATAAACAAAACATCAGCGGGCTCGGTAACGGCCCCATCAATGCCCTAACAGAAGCATTCGCTAACGCAGGGCTCAAGAACTTCCACCTCACAGACTACCGCTCACACGCCATCACAGGTGGATCAGACTCAGACTCAGCCGCATACATACAGCTACAGTCAGACGAATCAACAAACCTAATCTGGGGCTGCGGAATTGACAGCTCCATCGAAATGGCAGGCCTTTACGCACTCGTCAGCGCATGGAATACACTTCAAACAAGCAACCAATAAAATCACACTAAAAATCATGGTCGAATTCACATTATTCAGAATCCCCATCAGAGTCGAACCCTTCTTTTGGATAACTATGGGCTTATTAGGCTATCTAATAAACAGCAACCTCCCATCTGATGCCATACTTATGGGAGCTCTACTTTTCATCATCGCAGGGTTCATTTCTATTTTAATTCATGAGCTAGGCCACGCTCTCATGGTTAAAAAATACAAATATCCAACAGAAATAGTCCTCTCATCTTTCGGAGGTTATGCCACCCACCCCATAGGTGTCTTATCCAGAAAACAATCGTTCCTTGTAACTCTGGCAGGCCCATTACTCCAAGCTTTATTTGGAGCAGCTATATTCATAGCCCAGCTTTTCATCTCATTACCTGACTCAATGATAAAAAACTTCGTTGGATTCCTCTGGGTCTTCAGTATCATGTGGGCTGTTTTTAACTGTGTCCCCGTGATTCCTCTGGACGGCGGAAGAATGCTAGAAGCAGCCCTAGGACCGCGCAAAATCAAACTCACTCTGACCATAAGTCTGATTAGTGCTGTGGCTTTATGTGTTTTAGGCTTCTCATTCGGCTTCCACTTCGCGGGCATCTTCATGGCAATGTTCGCATTCCAAAACTACCAAGCTCTCGAACGTTTCAAATAAACTCCTTATATATCTATTTGGCACTTTCTCAATCTGGCACTACAATATCACTAATGTCTGAGCTTCTAACCAAAAACAAATCCTCCATAGAGAAAAAAAACAAATGGATCAGCTGGATCCCTCTCAGCCTTCGTGGACTTCTCGCCGCCGTCGCCGTTGTCTGGGCAATAGAAATCATTGATCTCATCCTCAACGGCAAACTAGACCAATTCGGCGTACAACCCCGCACCCTATCTGGACTCATCGGCATCCCTCTCATGCCCCTACTCCACGGTGACTTCACTCACCTACTCTCAAACACCTTCCCATTCCTCATCCTTGGATGGATAGTGCTAAAAGCAGAAAAGAACCAATTCCTCATCGCCACAGCAGTCATCACCATCCTCTGCGGTGCCGGCACCTGGCTCATCGGAAGAAATGACGGAGCTACCACTCACATCGGTGCTAGCGGACTAATCTACGGATACTTCGGATACGTCATGGCCAGAGCATGCCTTGAGCGTAATCTAAAATGGATCATCACTGGCCTATTTGTTGGCGTATTCTACGGCAGCCTCATCTTCGGAGTCATACCAGACATGCAACAAAAAATCTCCTGGGAAGGCCACCTCTGCGGTATGCTCGCTGGTATCTGGTTCGGATGGAGAAGAACAAAAAATAACAAAGCCATCGAAAAAAAATCTAATAACCCATTTGAAAACTCAGGAAAGTTAGATGATGAATTCCTTTCTGACTTGTGATCACCTGACCTCCAAACTATACCCAGATCATGCAGCTAAGAAATAAACACGGTGAACTGATCGATCACACACTACACGAAGCCAAAGGAATTGATGACAAACTCATCATCCTTGCACACGGAGTCACAGGAGATAAAGACCGCGAGATCATGGTTCATCTCGCCACATCACTCGCCAATCAAGGCTGGCCAACACTCAGAATATCATTCAGCGGCAACGGAAACAGCGAAGGAAAATTCACAGAATCTACCATCTCCAAAGAGTCTGATGACCTAGCCGCCATCATGGACCAAGTCAAAGGCACAAAAAAAATAGCCTACATCGGCTACAGCATGGGCGGAGCCGTCGGTGCACTCACTGCCGCTAAAGACGACAGAATAAACGTCCTAGTATCACTCGCAGGAATGGTCAGAACTAAAGTATTCGCAGAAACAGAATTCGGCGATGTTACACCCGGCGCAGGCTACATGTGGGAAGATGAAAAAAATCCACTATCCCAAGAGTTCATGACAGACCTCACCCAGATAGACACCGTCATCCCAGCCATTAAAGACATCCGTCTCCCATGGCTCCTCATCCACGGATCTAAAGATGACGTCGTCCTTCCAGACGATAGCACCCACCTCTTTAACCACCTCAAAGGAAAGAAAAAACACATCGTCATCGAGGACACAGACCACTCATTCGCTGGCCACTGGGACTCTCTAGCTAACCACATCAACGACTGGCTAAAAATCCACCTCTAACAAAAAAATATCCGCTCATAAAATGAGCGGATAAAAATAAATTGATACTATAATATCAATGACACAATAATTAAATCAGCATCAAAGATGGCTGCTCAAGTAACTTCTTAATCTCATTCAAGTAACTAGCACCCACCGCACCATCAATAACTCGATGGTCACAGCTCATCCCTATATTCATCCTAACCCCAGGAACAACCTCACCATTCTTCACAACAGGCTTTTCTATAATACCCCCCACACTTATAATGGCAGCCTGTGGCGGATTCACTATCGCATCAAAACTATCTATCCCCCATGCGCCTAAGTTAGAAATCGTTATCGTCCCCCCATCAAACTCATTCGGCATCAGCTTCTTATCACGCGCCCTCACTGCCATACCCTTAATCTCCTCAGATATTGCCAGCAATGACTTACTCTGAGCATTCTTTACCACAGGAGTCACCAAGCCATCTTCTACAGCAATAGCCACAGAAACACCCACATTTGCAAACTCAACAATGCTATCACCATTGAAGGACGCATTAACCGCAGGAACCTTCTCACATGCATTAATCATCGCCTTAACAATAAAATCATTAAACGTAAACTTATTACCATGGCTCTGCTCAGCCTGTGAATTAACCTGCTTCCGCAAAAGCATCAATGGCTCAGCATCAACCTCAACATGTAAGTAAAAATGAGGAATGGTCTGCTTAGAAGTCAATAACCTATCAGCAATTATCTTACGCATTCCACTAAGTGGAACTACTTTATCTTCACCTGCCACCACCGGGCTAATTGCCGCTGCCGCTACTGGAGCTGCTGGAGCTGCAGACACTACAGGACTTGCAACTGGCGCCGCCTTAGAAGAGACAGACGCATTCTCCACATCCACAGCTGTAATCCTACCTCCAGGCCCAGAACCTACTACAGTTGCCACATCCACACCCTTCTCAGCTGCTATCTTCCTCGCTAGTGGAGATACCTTAATTCGCTCACCATCCGCTCTACTAACTACTCCAGCAGATGCAGCCACTGGTGATGCACTAGAAACACCGGCAGATGAAACCACAGGAGCTGTCGCAGCCACAGGTGCTGATACTGATGATGAAGCATCCTCACCTTCTTCAACTATGACAGCCAAAGTCGTCCCAACAGGAACTTTCTGCCCAGCCTCTACTAAGATCTCAGTAATAACACCCTCATCCAAAGCCTCCATCTCCATGGTCGCCTTATCTGTCTCAACCTCTGCTATAACATCACCTATCTCTACTTCATCTCCTACTTTCGCACTCCAAGACAGTAGTGTCCCCTCGGTCATTGTATCGGACAGCTTTGGCATTTCTATATTTACTGGCATAAATTTCTAATGGTTAGATTAAGTTGATTAATGACGTCTGTTCTCCTAGAAAAGTATACTTTGAGCAAGAATTATATGCTTTTTTCTGACCGAAACGATCAAAAAAATACACCACCATTAAAAAATAACGCTCACCTGGCTAATCCAAGTGAGCGTCATCTCGTAGGTGTGAATGATTTGTATCTAATATCAGATTGTCACAGCAACTGTGACTAATAAAATAGCCTATGGCGCTAATGTCTTCATTGTAGGAATCTGACCAATGTGTGGCTCTCCTGTGCCTCCCTGTGCAGATGCGCGTGAAAGAACACTCCTATTCACTATACCACAGCACTGTGGCTTAGGACAGTAGGATGACCCACACTCGTTACAAAGAAATCTAACCTTAACTGTCTTCTCTACAGCAGAGATACCTCCCTTGGCTCCAGTAGACTCATTAACAAGCATTGTTTGCTCACCGTCGATGCTCCCCTGCTTGTTGAAATTGCAACAAGAAGTAAACAAAACTGCGAAGATTGCCATTGCGAATAGTTTGATCGTGGTTTTCATAGATAAACTACATACTAGTGACCTCATCATTAAATTCAAATAAAATCCTCAATAATTTTCACCCACACTAACAAACCAACCGTAACCCATTGATAAATATAAGATTAACAGAAAAAATCACTTACCAAACTGGATATTCCTCACCTCAAATGGCTTTATATTCAGCACCACTTCTCCTCCATCAGAACCTAAAGCATACATCTCATTCTCCATCAGATCCACCTCGTGAACCTCAGAATCACAATGAAGAGATGAAACCAAACTTAAATCACCCCTTGATTGATAGGCCTCATACAGCCTCACCACCACATCACTACCTCGCTCCGCTCGCTTAACAGAATCAATGATAACACCAGCTCTACCCACAGCAAAAAATGACTGCTCACTTGGCAAATCACCAACATGCTCACCCGTCTTCTGCATAACCAGCGGCACATTCAAACTATAAGCCTGCTCTATGACACCACCCTCTTGTAACGTGCCATAATGCGGCAACAATGAATAGGTAAACTGATGCACCCCCCTGTCTGCCTCAGGATCAGGCGCTCCCCCTGACTTCAGTAACGTCATATACATATCACGCCCCTTAACACTATGACCATATTTAGAATCATTTAACATCGCCACACCATAACCAGATTCAGACAAATCCACCCACTTATAAGCTGGTAAATCAAATCCCATTCTATCCTCAGATCGATTCACATGCGTAGACCTCTCCACATGACCATATTGTGTCTCGTAACTCGCCCTATGACTACGCACCTCAACTGGAAACACCACCTTCAACAACCTATTACGCTCCTGCCAATCAACCTCCGTCCTAAAATCCACCCTGCGGCTACCAGCATTTATAACAATATCCTGCTCTATCTGAGATTGACCAAACGCCCTACTCACATGAAGAACCACCCTCAAATCCCCCTGCTCAACCACACTCACCATCGCATGATCTAACAAATGCTCAACACTAGCTTCATAAAAGAAATCAACATCGCCAGCTCCCCCCCCATTCGGATAATCATTATGCACCTGAAAAAGATTACCCATCGAATCCTCAGCTATAACCTCTCGGCTATTCTCCACATCATACAAACTAGTCACCAAACCAGAATGATTCACCTCTAAAGTCACCAACCCATTATAAACAGAATAACCATCATCAGTATACTCTATCGTAACCGGTGTCAGCCCCTCAGGTAAACCAGCCCCAGAATCAGACGCTATAACCGTATAACCACACTGCGGAACCGTCACAAATCCAAGCTCACCACCAGGTAACTCCACCACTTCATCACGTACATGAGACAGTGAATTAAACACCAGCACAGGATCAGTATAACCCTCAGTCGTTACCATCCCACTCAGCAGCTCCATCGCTCTATCCCTAACAGCTAAAGCTATCTCCTCAATATTCGCATAATCACACCGGCTATCCTCATAAACCCAATGAATAGAACCACCAGACAAAATATGCTTCGACTGATTCAACAACAAAAGCTTCCACGCCCTATCCAAAGCACGTGAAGTCAAACTATCCTGCTTACTTTTAATATGCCCCTGAACATCCCACAAAGGAATCTTCCCCAAAGCAGGCATCTTAACCAACAACTCATCCTCACCAAGAGACGCCATCACAACCTGCAACATCTCAGCATCGCGTAATAAAAATTCACAACGACGATTCATCTTCTTATTAAATGCCTGACTCGTCAAACCACCACGCCTCAATCCAAGTTCCAGCTCCCCCCGCCATACTGACGGATACTGAATATCCGCACTAGCATTCTCAAAAAAATCAACCACAGAACCCAATGAAACCTGCGGAAGACCCTCAAAATCACTATACCTTCTTGCCAACTCTATCTGATCTACACGCGAACACTCATCATCCTCACTAAACGTCATCAAAGAATGACTCAACCTATCCGCATCACCAAAATGATCCTGCGAATATAAAATACCCTCAGCCCCCAAATAACCACTACCATCGACAGGAGGTATATGGGTAAACACCTCAGATCCATCCAAACCCTGCCAATTAAATGAAGAATGAGGAAATGCCAACACATCAGACCCTGATGAATACTTCATCAATAACCAATCAACCCCAGACTTCTCCAGTAATTGCGGTAAACCCGCCACATAACCACAAGCATCAGACATAGTCATAACACGACCATCCAAACCAAGCTCATCCATCAAAAAATGCTTACCATGCAATAGCTGCCTCACTATCGAATCACCAGAAACCAAATGACAATCAGCCTCAACCCACATCCCCCCAACATGCTCCCACTGACCACGCTTAACCGCCGCCTTAATCGCTGAAAAAATTGATGGATAATACTTACGCATCCATAAATAATAAACAGTCTCAGAACAAGCATATCGATAATCGGGATATCGCTCCATCTCCCGTAAAACAGTCGTAAAATGTCGTGCACACCGCCTTATAGACTCCCTCAATGGATAACTCCAGGCATCAGCCACAGAACCAGATCCCACAGCAGTCACACAGTGTGAGGTGTCTCCATTACGCTTATACAAAACCTCATTCAGTGCTCCACGCGCTGACTGAATACAATACTGATTCGCATACTCCAAATCCTGACACGACTCATTCAATGCCCTCAACAAATGCCCCCTCCTAGGCATACCCGCAGGCAGCAAAAACATCGCTTCAGACACAGACCTAAAATCAATCAACAACTGATAAGCCTCATCATCATATGTCCCCATCCTCGCCAAACCTAACCTATACTGCAGATCGCCATCATAATCAGGCATCAATAGATCATCCCCACTCACTCCTAAACCTCCAGTTGGCCCAGCCACAGCCTCTATATAAAACTCAATCCGCTCACCACCGAGCGCAGAATCTATTAAAGTAATCACCTCACCATTTCCACTCACAGAAACAACCGGCTTCCCATCCATCCACACCATCCCCTCATATCCTACCCCCTGCAAACCAACCATACTAAGATGAACATCCGCCACCACCTTCTCACCCTGCCAATGCATCGGCACATCACCACTAAACTTAAACCAAGTCGTATCCCACCTCGCTCCCCACTCATCCCCCACAACCATTGGCTTATAATCCAAACCTACAGCAACTCCATAAGGAATCGGTTCCCCACCCACCGACACAGCCTCTACCTCCAATGAACAGTAATCACGCTGAATCAACGGCAATATAAAACGCTCAGGAGCTAGCCGTATCCTCTCCTCAGTGATAGAAATTAAATCATCGTGCATCTCCCCAGATTACTTGCCGTTAAGCTTATTGACCATCGCCCTATCAATCACAAAATTAGCACTACCAAATTTCTTAACAGCTCCATTCTCCTTCACCCAATAATCAAAAACCTTAACCGGTTGCACACCCTTCACAACAGACATCAAAAAAACACGTATCCTCAGAACCTCCTTACCAGTACTACCCTCAAGCGACTTAGTAGCAAACTGAACTTCATTCAGCCCATCAACTCCACCCCCTAATACCACCTCAGAAACAATATCATTCTGCACCCTATGATCTGAAACCTTATTCACCCTCATCTTCACCTCTCTCCCAGGCGCTACCACATGAATCTTGGCTATATACTTAGCCCTACCCACCTCAATAGGCATCCTAGGAACAACTCCTGATGGCTGGAAATCCTTCTGATTCACATAACTCAAATCACCAGCCTTAAGCTTCTTCCTTACATCCTTCAAGTCGTTCAATCGTATATAATCAGCCATATCATACTTCCATCTACCTCGCTCATTCACATAATGAAGAACCAATAAGTTCTCAGTAGGCTTTCCACCCACACCAAAATCAACCTTACCAAAATACACCCCAATAGCCGTAGCTCCCTTAGCCCTAACATTAAGCGCCTTCAACCCAGCCAATGAAGGAGGACTAGCTGGAACATTAAACACCATAGCAGGATAAGGCTTCCTCTCAGAGACTATCCTATTCTTTATATGAACCTGACGATGAGTCGCTGTAAATTGAGCCCATAAATTATAATTCTTCTTGATCATTGCTTTTCTCCACTGCATGTATACAGCCTCCAAATGAGACTTTAATCGAGCATCTACTACAGCCTGAGCATCTGCCCTCTGTTTCACGATAAAAAGTGTTACAAAAACAGCGCAGAGAGTTAATAATCGTTTATTCATAAACCAATATTGACACCTTATTCAGTAGATAGAAAATAAAAAAATCACAATTACCAAACAAACCCACTAAAACCACTCTCCCTCAACACACTATGGAACCCGCAGCAACCAACATCAACAAAACCGATAACATCAACATGCCAGAGGAAGAACTCCTAGAAAATGAAGTAGCGCACACGTATAAAAAAATCGGCGACATCGAACTCAAAGCCAACTTCTTATACCCAGATAACTGTAAAAAAGGCGAACAAAGAACCATCATCGTCTTCTTCCATGACGGACAGTGGGATCAGCAAATGGTCAGCCAGTTCGCACCTCAAGCTCTCCACTTCGTTACACGTGATGCCATCGTCATCCTCGCTGAATACAGCGTATCATCTGTTCATAATACCACCCCAGAACAATCCATAGAAGACGCTCAGTCACTCATCCTCTGGCTCAGACAAAACCACCTAGAACTCGGACTCGACCCACAAAAAATAATCGCCTGTGGCGCAGGAAGCGGAGCACACATCGCACTCTGCGCAGCTCTCAATAACACCGTCCTTAATAACGGACTATTCGACAGCAGACCAAATGCCCTCATCCTCTACAGCGCCATTATCGACACAACAAAAAAATCAGAAGCATACGAACTCTTCTCAGATAAAAAAATCGCCATCAAAACCAGCCCATCAAAGTCCATAAAGAAAAACGCCCCACCCATGATCTTCTACCACGGATCAGCTGACAAAACATCACCCATCAGCGAAATAGAACTATTCACAAAAAAAATGCGCCGCAAAAAAAACACATGCATGTTCTACCCTTTCCCACAATGCACGCACAGCTTCTTCAACTTTAACGTAGATCAACAACACTTCGTCCGCGCACTCGAAAGCTCAGACTGCTTCCTCGCTGACCACGGATACCTCAAGGACGCCCCAGAAGGAACCTTCTTCAGCGTCTAAATATAATCTATCCACCCACGCCCTAATCCAGGCAAAACACCCTTTACCCTCCCACGCGGAACCTCCCCGCCAGCCCGCTCAATAATACGAAAAACCACAGCACAGCAATTCGACCGCGGAACCCCTCCACGCGTCCTCCCCCATGGCCATATCCCACTGAATGCATAGTTCCCATGCATTTCATCTAGCACCTCTTCCGCAGCCGCTATCACCACCCCTGACCACTCAGCATCAGACAGCCCATCAGGAGCAAGCACTTCTAACAATCCACGCTTAAATGCCCTGTCATAATCACGCTTATAATCCCGGATCACATGCAGAGCACCACCAGCCTTTGACCCAGAAAAAGTAACCTTAACACCATCCCCATCAATCACCTCTAACCATACATGAGTCCCCATTCCTAAGAACGAACCTTCAGCAATATGAGCCTTGATCAAAACCATCACCTCTAATCTAAACCCTATCCACAAAAATATCATCCTCTAAATATGACTAACCAGCACAAACTCATTCGCACCAGCAGCCAAACTAAAAAACCTCTGAAGCGCAGGAAACAAATCCTCTAACATCAAGTCAGCCTCCTCATCTCCCACAGTATCCACATCACCCATATCCATCTCAGCCAAGCCATCCCTCGCCCTCATCACCTGATCCTGGCTTAGCACCCTAATACAACCATGCTCAGTATATATCTGAGAACGCCTCCCATCATCCATAATCATCTTCAAAACAGAACTACCAGGAAACCCCCTTAACAAAAACGGCCAGAAACCCTCAAACGCAAAATTCATCCCCTCACCACTCCAGCGCTCCTCCATCAAGCCAAGTATCTGCCCAGGATCACCAGAACGAGTCATCGACTGCATCATCAACTCCTGATCAAAACCCATATCCTCCACAGTATCTATCACCGCCTCAGGATTCCCCATAAATTCATCAAACCCTTCCCTAGGCATCCTCGTAAATACCAATATCGAATCTCCATTCATATCCTTATCCCTTATCATCTAAATACTTCCACTGCCCCTTATACCTCCTAAAACGTGAATTCTCACGCAGCTCACTAAACTCACCATCACAATGATACTGCGCCACAAACTCCACCTTTCCCTTCTTATCTTCAGCACCACCCTTACTCTTACTTATAATCCGTAATTTACGCCACAGCATATCATCCACCACATCATCCAACTCCTCCCGCAGACTCTTCTCACGTGAATCAGGATGCGTAGAACTCACCAAATAATCCACTAACCGAAAGAAAAATGCAGAATACCTAGCTCGCATTAATAACTCAGCAGTCACAGGCTGAGCCTTCCCTATATGATAATTACGACAACAATCATAATAAATCTCCCCAGAACCACAAGGGCACTCAGACCTTGATCGTATCTTCAACATCGGCTCATCATCCATATTCATACCCATTAGCTATCAAAGCAACAACACTTTGCCTAGCTATTTACCAGACTCATCACACTCACCACCTAAAAAAAACGCGATACTATCATCTCCAAATACTCAGCATCCACTGAATCAAAATAATGTAACATAGTAGAATCCACATCTAAAACAGCTATTACCTCACCTCCCACAGTAACAGGAACCACAATCTCACTAGCAGACCGAGCATCACATGCAATATGCCCAGGAAAAGCATGAACATCCTCTACCACCTGTGTCTCACCAGTCTCCGCAGCCGTCCCACAAACACCCCTCCCCATCCCTATCCTCAAGCAAGCAGGCGTCCCCTGATAAGGACCTATGACTAACTCACCACCAAGATTCCTATAAAATCCAGTCCAATAAAAACCCTCAAATGCACCATGAAGAACTGACGCTATAGACGCCATCTTCACTATCTCATCACCCTCACCCTCCAGAAGACCACCTAACTTCAATAAACATTCACCATACTTCTCTACTTTCTCATCACTCATTACACTCATCTCATATCACGATAAACTCTGCTTGTGAAATCGATTTTTAAACAGTAAATTCCAAACATGCCTCAACCAGTATCAATAAAATCTCAATGGATTTCCCAATGGCCAGATGACGGAAAAACCCTAGATCTCCCAAAAGCACTGGAGGCAGCACAACACAGCAACATCTCCGAAGACATTCTAGCAACCCAAAGAAGCCTCAACACAGCAGAAAAACTCAGCAAGCACCCCATACTAGCCGTCACAGGACAACTAAACTCAGGAAAATCCAGCGTTGTCGCAAGCTTCCTCAGCCCAGCCGGCAGAGCACGCGTCCCAAGAGGATCATCCAGCACCACAGGCACGCACCGCTTCGTCTACTGGGTCCCACAAACATGGCTAGATAACAACTCATTCAGAGAACTACTCCTTGACCTCATCGCCACCGCACACCCAAACGGCGTAGAATTCCTAGACACTGACCCAGAAAAAGCATTCGAACAATACCGCAGCGGCAGAGACAAGCTAGAAACCCTATCCATCCCACTCATTGCTGGTGACCCACTACTAGACCAGCTAGGAACCGGACTCCTAGACTGCCCAGACATCCAGACCCACGACCACACAGAAGAAAACCCAAACGCAGTCGCAGCTGAAAACCCAAGACTAGAATTCCTCTCAGCAGCAGCCAGAGTATGCTCCGCATTCCTCATCGTCTGGAACAGAGCAGCCATCCGTGACCGCCTCATCGAGATCATGCTCACAGCTCTCAGACAAAGAATGGCATCAGCTCCACTCTACCTCCTCATCAACATGATCCGCCCAGAAGAAGGCCAGCCAGAAAGAACCATGGATGATCGTGACGTCACCAGACTAATTGAACAATTTAACATCCCCGCTAAACAAATCTACGGTGCATTCGACTTCGCCATAGAAGGAAGAGACGAACGCCCAGGCTGGAGAGACTTCACACCTGACAGACTCGTCAAAAAATTCGATAAAGCAGAAGCCCCACAGTTCTACCCTCTAACAGAAGGAACTAAGTCAAAAGGAGACCTCTACACACTCTCTAAAAACCTCGACGTCGCAGAAATACAACTAACCAAAATCGCCGACCACCAAACTGAACTCAACAACCTATTCAACCAAGCTAACACCACCATCAACAAATGGGTAACTGACTCAAAAAAGGAAATAGTCAATGCTCACAAAGGACTACTCGACACATGCCACAGCATGATGACCGAAGAAAGCACCGGAGAACCACTCCAAATCATGTCCCCAGAATTCGCAGCAGCTCTCCACGAAAGCCTAGTCAGAACCGCTCCCTACGCACTCAAAATACCCCTAAAACTTGCCAACCCATTCGATAAAGCATTCGGCAGCACCAAAAAATTCATCCGCAAACTCAACCTAAAAGCAGTAGCCAAAGACAAAATAAAAAACATCGAAGGCGAACTCAAACAACACCTCAAACTAGGATCCATCAAAATCGCCAGCAGCAACGCTCTCGCACACAAAATGCAAAGCCACAGATGGTGCCCACCTAACACCAAAATACCCGATATCGAAAACGCCTGGAACAGCATCTTCGACAACTTCCAGAAACACCCCATCGAAAGCTTCGACACAGAAATGTTAGACCGCTCAGCTCAAAACCGCTGGGACAGCTTCAGCGCCATGCAGAAATTCACCATCGGCGGCAAAGCCCTCCTCGGAACCATCGGCGGCCTTGCCGCCGTCTGCGGCATAGCCACTCTCGCAGTTGACGGCGGAGCCACACTCTTCGCAGCCACATCAGTCTCTCACGCCATCAACGGAAGCATCGCCGCGGTCATCGCAGCAGGCGGATCCGCCACAGCCATGGTAGGCTTCCAAGACTCCCTACTTAAAGACAACACCCTCCCCTACCTATCCAGACTTTTCGCCATCACCTGTGACACCTTCCGCATCCCACGTGAAATCCCAGGCTCCCCCACCAAAGTAAGCTTCAAAAATAACAAAGGAAATAAAACCAATCACACACTCTCATCATCACCAGAACTAAAAACCTTCCCAGCTGTCACACCACTCACAGACAAGCGTATCTGGAAGTCAGAAAAGACATCCAACAAAAATTAAAAAAAGGCTCTAACATGAACAATCACAAAACTATCACCATCGACCTCGCAGACAAAGCAGACGCCGCAGTTCGCCAGCTCTTCGGCCACGACGCACCACTCACGCACTCCGTATCAGAAATCACAGAAAACCTCAGAAATGATATCCAAAGAATACGCTCAGGTCAATCCTCCGGACCAGCCACACTCGCACTAGTTGGCAGAGTCGGTGAAGGAAAAAGCTGGCTCGCTCGCACCTTCCTCGCAGAAAACGATGCAGCTAACCAAGTCATCCAATCCGGCCAAAACTCCGCAGAACGTAGCATGGAACTCACCTGGATCGGTAGCCAACAACCATTCTCTAAACTCACCAGCGGTGAACAGTTCATCAAAACATCCCCACAAAACATGCTAGACCTAGGAGCATCATACGTCCTAGCTGACTCACCTGGTTACTCAGACCACAACCCATCACTAGAAGCCCTATCCAGCGTCGCTCTTGCATCTTCAAACATAAAACTTCTAGCCACATCAGTCTCACACATCAGAGACGCATCAGTCGCCACCTTCATCGGCTCCATGGACGGCTCCCTCATCCTCCCCATCATCAGATTCAGACCAGAAAGAGATCAACTAAAACCATCAGACAATGTCAAAAATGACTGCCTAACAGAAATGCAAGAATGGATGAACCACGCACCAAATGCAACCCTACTCCCAGCCATCTTCATCCCAGACGCAGGCATCGCAGGCGAAAAAGAAGCTCGCACCATCACCCGCCAGCTCATCTCAGCTGCTCTCACACCACTTCTAGCAGACCCATCCACTCTAACCAAACACCGCGAAAAACAACTACAACAACGCATCCAACTCACCAGATCACACCTCTCAGATGCACTAGAAGACTTCCGCCAAAGAATAGGAACTCCAGTCGAAAAACTAGACCAACTATCCGCCACACTCCCAGACATCCTCCAAAAAGAAGTCATCGGTGACACCGCCCAGCTAAACATCGGCATCCGCTCCAGATTCAGAGCAGACGCCATCGAACGCACCCCCTCACTCCTCTTCCCATACCGCTCCTTCATCGGAATACTCGGCCTCACGCATGGAGCCTGGGACAGACTCATATTCACCACCCTAGGCAGCGTCCCATCACTCATCATGACCGCATTCCACTCAGTCAAGTCATGGAGCAAAAGCAAAGATTTTGAACAAAACCTACGCGACCAGTCCAGACAAAGGCTCAACTCACTCATCAATGACGCCTACCGTGATGACATCAAAAACTTCTCACACTCGCTCAATGCAGTGACCGACAACAGCCAAGAAACAACAGAACTCAATGACAAAGTAGACGCTATCCAGATAGAAGGCCTCACAGGACTCGAAATGGAAGCTCAAGAAATCATCAGCACATCCATCAATAGACACCGCGTATCCAACTCCACACTATGGATCGGCGGCATCATAGCATTCACACTATTCTGGTTCATGATCCTCGGACCAGCATTTACCATCTACAAAGACTACTTCATGTCACTCAGCCAAACAGCATCCTCATTCTCTGAAAATTGGGAACACTACCCTAAACCATCAGCATCATTCTGGCTTACCAGCCTTCTCCTATCCATCATACCCGCTGGCATCATATCCATGATCATAATGTCCATAACCTGCCGCAGGGGACGCATCAACAACACATCAAAATCTATCGAAAACCAAATAGCCTCCACCATCAGAACCAGAATAGACCAAGACAAACTACGCCTCGTTATCAATAACCCCAAACTAAACGCAGCTAAAACACTCCTCAATATGTCTAGAGAAAATCCCTAAACTACTCCATACTCACTAAAAACTACCTCCCAAGCAGTCTATTAGACTCACTAACACTAAGATCCCGGTAATCCTGCTTACTCATAATCAAAGGCTCAGGCCGCTTATCCCTACTAGTAACATACGTGCTAGAACCAGTCCTAACACCACTACCTAACCCCTCACTTGCTCTCCCCACTTTAAACCTACCTGTATTATACTGGCTATTGTTTGCAGAAGCATACTGCCCATCAGCCCTTGCCTTATAATTATCTTTTAAATAATGTGGAGAATGCTGAAACCTACTCCCATCAGTATTACCTTCATACTGCTTAGGCTTATAGGCTGTATTACCACCCCAGCGCTTCTTCCTGTAACTTGCTTTATTATAATCCTTCCCCCTAAAATCCTTTGACACTAGCCCTGATGCCTTTCTATCATACTCACTAACCTTATCAGAACTAGAGCGCATCATACCATGTTCACCCTTCTCCATAGCATAACCATCATTAAACTTATTCAGCCCAGATCGCACCGTAGAACTCGTCATCACACCCTCCTTCGCACAAGACGCAAAAGAAAATACCAAAACCGTAGCAACCAAATACTGAATAAACTTGTTCATATTAAAATCAATATAACCAGCCTCCTCAATCCATCAAGCCCAGAATCATAAACCCACTAAACAGAAATGACGCGCCACCGTAAATTACAGAAAGCGCGCCATATTAAAAAATCACCAAAACAAACAGGCTCTAAAGAAACCTATCGCTCAGAAATCGGTGGAACCGGTGAAGTAGTCGCTGGTCCCACATACTTCGTAAGTGGACGATAAAGCCTATTATCCTTCAACTGCTCCAGAACCTGAGCAGTCCACCCAGACATCCTCGCATTCGCAAATATAGGAGTAAATAAATCAGTAGGGATATTCATCGAGTAATAAACTGTCGCTGAATAAAAGTCCACATTCGCATTTAACCCCTTACGCTCACGCATAATCGTTGCAATACGCTCAGACATATTTATCCACTGAGAATCACCCAGCTCCTCAGTCAACTTAATCGCCATCTTCTGCAAATGCGGTGCACGTGGATCTAGAACCTTATACACGCGGTGACCTATACCCATTATCTTCTTCTTGTTCTCCAAGCAGTCTTCCACAAACGCATCAACATTCTCCTCACCACCAATAGCTTTAAGCATCAAAATCACGCCCTCGTTCGCTCCACCATGTAATGGCCCCTTCAAAGTACCAATCGCTGAAGTCATCGCTGAATAAAGATCTGATAAGGTACCACTTGTCACTCGAGCTGAGAAAGTAGAAGCATTCATACCATGATCAGCATGTATAATATAAGCCACATCAAGCGTCTTAACCGCTGACTCACTCGGCTCCTCGCCAGTCATCAAATAAAGAAAATGTGCCGCCTCAGATAAATCAGTACGCACTGGCGGTAAATCTAATCCCTGACGTGCTCTATGGTAATATGCCACAATAACAGAAGTCTTCGCCACGATAGAAAGTGCCACCTCATGGTTCACCTCCTCATTAGGTTCACCCACTGCCGCTCTGTCATCAAAGATCCCTAGCATAGAAACCCCAGTCCTCAAAACATCCATCGGCACAGCATCACTCGGCATCGCCTTAATAAACTCAATCACCTGCTCAGGCAACTCACGGTTATTCCTCAGAACAGACTCCAAACCCGCTAGCTCAGCAGCATTTGGTAACTTACCATTATGTAACAAGTAGGTAACCTCCTCAAAAGTACAATGCTCCACAAGATCATCAATGTCATATCCAAGATAAGACAGTTTCCCCTCCAAACCCTCTACTTTCGAGAGAGCAGATTCATTTGCGATAACCCCTTCTAGGCCTTTTGCATAGTCACTCATTTTAATGTATTAGTTGATATTAATTTAGTTGTAAAAATTTCTAAGCACTCATTACCCCACTTCACCAACATAAGCAATATTTCCTACAAAAAAAATCACTCACCCTCACCCACTCACATCCTCATACCATACAATGAAAAACCATATCATACAAAACGAAGTGATTTGCGGAGCTACAACCTCACCTAAACCACTACCTAAAACCTTATAAAGCTAACACCCAAAATAAAAAAGCGCCTTGTTAAAACAAGGCGCTTAAAAAACTAATTCTACAAAACATCTATAACAAAGATTGCTATCGCTTCCGGCGCACGGCCAAAGATAACAATGATAAAGCTAGCATTCCAGAAACAGCAGGTTCAGGAACAATAGCTGTCGCAGCTAGGTCTCGTAAAGCAATACTGTGCTGAACAGCATCAAAAGTTGAGCGGTATTGACTGGCAAAGTTAAGCTCTGGAGATGGATTTGTCACTGGGTCATAAGTTATATTAGGATCATACTCACTGGGAGTGTATTTCTGACTTATCTGAGTATACCACATTAACTGCGAGTCATTTAAATTCCCATCACCATTAATATCTAGACCACTTAAGCCGTTAGTATTACCTGAATTAATGTCTACCATCTTATCCCATGAGATTGTAGTACCACCTGCAGGAATAGTTCCTATAGAAAAATTTTGAGGTGTCACAGAACCATCAATAGCAAATGCATCTGTCGCATCAACAACGCCTGAAGTAGCTGTTGTCTGATCAGCTGATATTTCAATGATATTACCTAAAGTATATGTGATGGTAGCATTATCATCAGCGTTTATCACAGTCCCCGCACCCGTAGAGAAATAATCTCCATTCCTTATAGAAACTGGTTCACTGAAATCAATAACCACTTCAGCACTGAGAATATTAGTTGTTTGAGCAAAAGAAAATGGTGTAAGATCTCCCGCCTGTGTAAAAACTTTGAACCTCGCAGAATGAGGTTGTGATGGATCAGCAGGAATCAGATTAACCGTGAAATCCGCCACAAGTGAATCCCATCCATTCACTGGAGTGTCCAAATCTACTCTGACTCCTGTAAGAGTATTACCAGTTCCAGATACCCCGTTTATATTGATAGCAGTGGCTTTCGTATCTGGAGTTCCATTACCAGCCCATGTTCCACTCCCATAGTCAAAGAATATAGTAGCCTTAGTCGGAATTACTGAAGCTATCAATAAGGAGGCAGCTATTGTTGCATGTAATTTATTTAACATCATATATTATTTCTCTATCCAATAAGATTCATTCAGTCAACACTATTACTCACTTCAATTAACCAACAAAACACAGCAAACTTATACACAACAACTTAAAAAAACTTTTTTCATCACAACCCCAAACATTAACTACCAGTTATGAAAATAACAACCCACACTAATCGGTTTTTATGAACCATTGGAAAAAAACGTCAATCATAGCCACTCCACTGAATCAAAAACCCTCGTCTTCATGATAAAATAAGCACCAACACCATGACTGAGGAAGAACGCACATAGTAACAAAAAACGCCCGCATCCACTCCATAGGAGAAACACCTTCTAACACACACCATAAGCACCATTTGGCTGATCTGTTTCACAAAATGCCCCTAGTGATACATTTCTCAGACCAACATACCACTCATCAACCACATTCATTACATTCAGAGTTGGCACCCCAGCCTATTCTCATGTAAATAAACACCATGAGCATCATACTAAGCATCGAAACCAGCATCCCTGAAGCCTCCGTGGCACTCACCATCGATGGCACCACCACTGCTCAAGAAGAATTCGAAAGCCACAGACAACAAAACAAACTCCTTTTCCCAGCACTAGAAAAAATCATCTCCATACTACCTAATAACCAAACCCCAGACCTCATTATCGTCGGCACAGGCCCCGGTAGCTACAGCGGCTCACGCATCTCCATCGCCGCCGCACAAGGACTCGCCATCGCATACTCTTGCCCAGTCGTCGGCCTATCATCATTCCTCGGCACCACAACACTAGCCCAGAACCAAACCGCCTTCGCCATAGGCGACGCCAGACGAGACACCTTCTTCATCGCAGAAGTCAAACAAAACCAAACCGAATTCAAACCCAACGAACCTCTACTCCTCACACCTGAAAAATTTCTTAAAAAAATCAACTCCATAGACACCTCATCTACCCCACTCTTCTCATTCGAAAAAAAACTCCCCCTCCTAGCCTCCACCACATACACCCCAGACAAATCAACCGCAGAACGCCTCACAAAAGCCTGGCTGAACCTCACCCACACATCACAACAATCCCTACTCCAAAAACCACCACAACCAGCCTACCTCCGCGCACCCTTCATCACCAAAGCCAAACCAGGACACCCCCTCCTCAGAAAAAAATCCCACTAAAGCACAGCCACAACCACTCACCACCTTGAATAATCCAAAAAAACTCAACCAATTCATCAACCTAGCACAAGCCATCCCAGCACTAGAAGGCAATGGCCTGCGCAAAACAATCCGTACCCTACTCGAAAAAATACTAGGCATCACCGAAATCCGCCAAACCATAACAGACGCCTCACTCGCTAAAACACACAACATCTTCGCCAGAACCCTAGAAATACTCAACATCCTCATAGACGCCAAAAACATCCCCCAAACCATCCAAAAAATCCCCCCAGGAACAGGCGCCATCATCATCGCTAACCACCCCTTCGGCGGCGCAGACGCCATCGCACTCAGCGCTCTCTGCGCAAAATACCGACCAGACGACTCAAAAATCCTAGCAAACTCAATCGTCTACCATGCACCCAAATTCAAAAAATACCTCCTCCCACTAAAAATCCTCGGAGAACCAAACGCCAAACTCCATAACCTCAAAACCCTAAAACAAGCCACCGAACACATAAAAAACGGCGGCCTCCTCGCAGTCTTCCCAGCAGGCGGCGTATCACACTACCAATCAGACCAACAAAAAACAACAGACGCCCCATGGTCACACCACATCGCACGCATCGCCATCCACACCAAAGCACCCGTCATCCCCATTAAATTCTTCGGCAAAAACCCACTCTGGTTCCAGCTCATAGGAAAAATCCACCCACTACTCAGAGCCGCACTCATTCCTAGAGCTTTACTTATCATGAAACATAAGACAATAAAGTGTCGCGCAGGCAACATCATACAACACCAAACACTAACAAAAGCAAACAACCCCACCCAAACCCTCAGAGACGCCGTCTACAGCATCTCCACATAATCAAAACAATTAAATACCCAACAACATGAGCACAAACACCCTAAACGAAACACTCACAGCCGACATGAAAACAGCCATGAAAGCCAAAGACAAAGTCACACTAAACACCATCCGTAACCTCAAATCCGCAATCAAAAATGACGCCATCCAGCAAGGTAACGCAGACACCATCCTAAACGACGCCGAAATCACCACCGTCATCCGTAAACAAATCAAACAAAGACAAGACTCCATCACCCAATACCAAGACAACAACCGCCCAGAACTCGCAGAAATCGAACAAAACGAAATCAACATACTAGAAAAATACCTCCCCACACCACTCACACCACAAGAAATAGAAACATTCGTCACACAAGCCATCGCAGAAACCAACGCCACAAGCAGAGCAGACATGGGAAAAGTCATGCAAATCATGCAACAAAAAACCGCAGGCAGAACAGACGGTAAAACTATCAGCCAAGCCGTCATCAAAGCACTCACATAACAACCAACCATGAGATACCTTCTCATCGATAACTCAAACACACGCACCAAGTTCATGATCGGAACAGATCAAGAACTCCTCCCATGGATCGCACGTCTCAACACCAAAAACATCTCACCAGAAACCATCAAGAAAACCCTCATTAACCAACAATGGGACGCCGCCTACCTCTGCTCAGTCGTCCCACAAAAAGCCACCATCATAGAACAAACCCTCTCAAAAATAGCCAACAAACCATTCAAAAAACTCACCCACCTCTCCAAACTAGGCATCGGAATAAACTACCCAGACCCCAGCCAAATCGGAGCCGACAGACTAGCAAACTCAATCGCAGCTAACACCCTCTTCGGATCACCATCCATCGTCATCGACTTCGGAACAGCAGTCACATTCGACATCATACTCCAAGGAAAATACCAAGGCGGCGTCATCGCACCAGGACTCGGAGCCATGACAGACTACCTCGCCAAAAAAACCGCCCTACTCCCAAAAATCTCACTCACAGAACCAGACAGCCCCATCGGCAAAACCACAGAAAAAGCCATGGACATCGGCGCAGTTTATGGATACCGCGGACTCGTTCGTGAAATCATCACAGAACTCACCAAAGAAATACCCACCCCACCCACCATCATCTGCACAGGCGGTGACGGAGAACTCATCACCAACGGACTACCAGACCTCATCCACCACTACCACCCATCCATCACACTCGAAGGAATAAGAACCGCAGCCACACTCAACTTCTAATCACCACAATGAAAAACATCAAAAGCATCGGAATCGACTTCGGAGGTACATCCATAAAATTCGGCGTAGTAATTGGTAAAGAAATCATCGCCACCACCAAACCCATCCAAACACCAAACCACCCAAACCCTACCAACCTCATCCAAACCATCGCAGACACCATCAACACACTCAAATCGCAACACAACAACATCGTAGCAACAGGATGCGGAGTCCCAGGATTCGTCCACTTCCCCACAGGAACCATTCACAACCTCACCAACGTCCCAGGATGGACAAACATCCCACTCAAACAAGAACTACAATCACGCACCAACCTACCTACAACCATCGAAAATGACGCCAACGCCATGGCAATCGCAGAATGGAAACTAGGAGCCGCCAAAGGACACACCCACGCCATCTGCCTCACACTAGGAACCGGAGTCGGAGGAGGCATCATCGTAAACAACCAAATCATCCGCGGCGCTCAATTCACCGCAGGTGAACTAGGACAAACATCCATCAACTTCAAAGGCAGACCAGGAAACTACAACAACCCAGGAGCCCTAGAAGCATACATCGGTAACAACAACTTCGCCACAGACACACTCGCAGACTACACCGCAGCCGGCATCACAAAAAAACCAGCAGACTGCACACCAGAACACATCGCCACAGCAGCTCAAAACAACTGCCCCATCGCCCTCAAAGCATGGGACGGATTCGCCGAAAAACTAGCCTCATCCCTCGCATCCACATGCTGGCTCCTCAACCCAGAAATCATCGTCATCGGCGGCGGAATATCAAAAGCAGGAAACACCCTATTCACCCCACTAAAAAAACACCTCCACGCACAACTCAGCAGCCCATTCAAAGACAACCTAAAAATCGTCCCCGCAGAATTCAGTAACAACGCAGGCATACTAGGATCAGCCACACTTGCCACAGAAGGAATAGAAGACTACACCGTCTAACCACCAAACCCACCATCCTCATCACCAGCAAGCCTACCCACATCCCGCTCAGCCAGCCTCAGCGCCTTCTTCTTCGCCCTCGCCTCCCTAAAAAATGACTGAACCAAACCCAAACATTCATCCACCAACACCCCAGAAGTCACATCACAACGATGATTCAACGGCGGATTAGAATCCAACAAATTAATCCAACCCCCAGCAGCCCCACACTTAGGATCACCACAACCAAAAACCACACGCTCAGGCCGACAATGCACAATCGCCCCAGCACACATAGGACAAGGCTCCTTAGTCACATAAAGCGTACAACCCTCCAAACGCCAATCCCCCAAAACCTCCTGCGCAGCCGTCAAAGCCAACATCTCAGCATGAGCCGTCGCATCCCTAAGTGACTCCACCTGATTCCACCCACGCGCCACAACCTTACCACCCCTCACAAC